>NZ_DJHW01000035.1:0-5299 GCF_002433295.1 Pseudoalteromonas sp. UBA6610
AAATTTAACCTTGGAAGGTCAACAAACCCTAGAGTAACTAAAACTAAGAGGTAATCGTATGTTTAAGGGGTTAATATTACCGGGATTTGCCATTGTGGGCTTGCTTAGTGCGATGAACGCAATCTCGTCAGATGAAGTAGCTAAACCCAGTGATTTAAATGCAACCATGCATGTAGAAAAGCTAGTGCTTGGCTCAGGTTGCTTTTGGGGGGCAGAAAAACGCTATGAAGCACTTAATGGGGTACTCGATGCAGAGTCGGGTTATGCTGATGGGCATGGGTTTAAACCAACCTACAGAAATATAACTAAGTTATCGCGCCGCTTTGATGAAGATAATTACGCCGAAGTGGTGCAGGTTACATTTAATAGCAATATCATTTCAGCAAAAGAGCTGCTGCAAAATTATTACGAAAGCCACGATCCGACTCAAAGGAACCGCCAAGGTAATGATGTAGGCACGCAATATCGCTCTATTATTTTAACTACAAGTGATGAGCAAGCAAACACCGCGCTTGCGGTAACACAGCAGTATCAGCAGTTACTCACCAAAGCAGGTTATGGAAAAATTGCTACACAAATTAAGCCACTTGAGCGATTTTACTCTGCAGAAGAGTATCATCAAAATTACCTTGAAAAAAATCCAAACGGCTATTGCCCAGATCATTCAACCGGTGTTGTTTTTAGTCAAGACGAAAAGCAGCAGCTTGATAACACTGCATTGTTGACTGGCAAACAAATTGTTATTTTAGACTCTCGTGATTACTGCCCTTACTGTGAAAAGTTTAAAGCGGCGGTAGCCAATGACTACAAAGGCACAATACCAATGACATTTCGTCATGCTGATCAGCTAAATGGCTTAACCATCAAATCGGCTACTTGGGCTACACCCACCATCTTATTTTTAGAAGATGGAGTAGAAGTGTATTCTCGCCAAGGTTATATGGATGCCGAGCTGTTTTATAAGGCGCTAGGGGCATTTAAGCTTGGTGACAGTGAAGCTTATAAAGTAGCGTTTAATGCTAAAACCGACAGCCCGTATTGTAAAGAGTACGCTATTTTTAAAAACACCCCCGATGGCATTTTTATCGATAAACTCAGTGGTGAACCCTTGTTTGATACCCGCGACAGATTTAATTCGGGTACTGGCTGGTTGTCGTTTACACACCCTGTAAAAGACAGCGTAACGCAACATGAAGATAACAGTTGGGGAATGCAACGTATTGAGCTTAAGTCTAAAAGTACTGGTATTCATTTAGGTCATTTATTTCCAGGGGAAGGGCCAAAAGGTCAAGATAGATATTGTATTAATGCCACCGTATTAGAATTTGTCGCTCGTGATGAAATAAACAGATCAGATGATGTTTAAGCTAATTAGCAAATAGGCAAATTTTAAGCAAAAAAAAGCAGCGAGACTTAAATAAGGTCGCTGCATTTCAATTGACAACATCTTCACACACAATAAAGATTCGGGGGGTTGTATTAGTAAAAACTAATGCTGAATTATTGGTGCTGATTTGAATGTAAATAAAAACAACTCAAGCTCAGTCACCACCGGACTTGAGTTGCTTTTTACACTGACAACATCTTCACACACAATAAAGATTCTTATATTTATTGGCGGGTGTAAGCGTAAAATAAAAACAACCCAAGCTAAGTCACCACCGAACTTGAGCTGTTTTTTACACTGACAACATCTTCACACACAATAAAGATTCTTTTTACTAGCTTGTTGTTACAAACTAATTAAATTTGGTTTCAGTAACGCGTTTTATTATTTTTGGTCGTTGCTGATTTGTTGAGTTAACTTTAGAGCTTTTACTCAATTTCGACAAGCGATAAAAACAAAACTAATAAGTGAAAAAAACTAATCTATAAATTCAGTCAACAAGGAGTTGCTCAAGTGGTTGATAATGCTGGTTATATTTTATTTTTTGAGATTTGCGTGAGACACGAAAAAAATATTTTAAAAAGGTCGTAAATAATAAAACGCCCATAAAAGGGCGTTTAATTAATAGTCACTTTGTTTGTCTGAAGGTGTTAATTACCCACTTGGCAAATAAGTCGAGCGGGTGGTTTGCCGTACTAGAGCCGTGTTGTACCAAGTAGTATTTATCTTTGGTGGTAAGGGGTTGTTCAAACAGTTTATAGAGCCATTGCTCATCCAGCCAGCTTTGGCTAATTGGTAGAGGAATAAGCGCAATGCCCATTCCTTGTTGCGCCGCTCTTGCTACACCAAACATACTATCTATTTGAATAATTTGTGTTGGAGAAAAGTCATCAATCCCAACTTTTTCTGCCCACTGATGCCAAGCCCAAGGCCGTGCTTTATGCACAATAAGCGGCACTTGATTAAGCGCTTGGCAATGATCGTTTTGCCATTGTTCAAGTAGTTTTTTATTACACGCTGGAATATATTCTAAATTAAATAACTCAGTAGCCAGTCCATCAAGCGGTTTACTTGAAGATAAAATTATAGATAAATCACTTTGGCGAGTTAGTTCTTTGCGCGTTTTGAGGGTATCCATGTGTAAATTAATATTAGGGTGCTCGCTGGTCCATTCACTGAGCTTAGGCATTAACAATTCACTGGCAAAAAATTCGGGCAGGGTAATGGTTAAGTTTACATTTTGTTGTAACTGACTAAATTCATTAATGGTGCTCTCTAGCATATTTATAATTCTTGAATTCAAGTATTAAGTGCAATCATTATGCAGCCACCAGAACTTCTGATTGCCCCGTAAATAATTCATGAGGGGTTTTATACCCTCTTGTTTTTCTTGGCCGATGGTTGAGCTTATCAACTGCCGCCTGTATCTCTGCTTCACTTAGCGCCATAAAGTCAGTTCCCTTGGGGAAGAAGCGTCTAAGTAAGCCGTTGGTATTCTCATTTATGCCCCGCTCCCATGATGAATAGGGATGAGCGAAATACACATCAGCTTCTAATGCTTGTGCAACATGCTCATGGTGAGCAAACTCTTTTCCATTATCTAACGTCACGGTAATAACCCTATCTTTATATGGTGTCATACACGTGATCAGCGCATCGGCTGTTATTTTCGCATGCTTGCTTTCAATTCTGTGAACGACTGTATATAACGTTTTACGTTCAACCATTGTGACAAGCGCATTTTTACGCCCTTTACCTATCACTGTATCGCCCTCCCAATCACCAATCCTAGACTTTGAATCCACAATACTTGGGCGTTCATCAATGCTGACTCGATTAACTATCTGTCCACGTTTATCATAGCTTCCATAGCGTTTTTTATACTTTTTACATGCACGAGTGAGTGTCTTATGTAGCTTGCCACCACGAGCCTTGTCTCTGTAAATATATTGATAAATTGTTTCATGATGTAAAACGACCTGTTTCTCTAAAGCTAAGCGGCCTGCCACTTGCTCAGGGGAAAGTCCGTCATGCAACAATTTATTAATCCAGTGAGTGACGTCCTCTGTTAACTTACTTGCTTTGAAAGATGACTTACGTCTTTGTTCAGCAAAGTTATTGGCTTGGTTAGGCCGATAGCCTTTAAGTCCTTTATTGCGTTTTAGCTCTCTAGAAATAGATGACGGTGAACGAGTTAGTTCTTCAGCTATCTGCTTTTGGTTATTTCCTGCTTTTATTAACGCGTAAATCTGGTATCTTTCTTCTTGTGTCAGCTGTTTATATTTCATTAAAGCAATTTCCTTTGGCGAGAAAATGGCCGAATTATAACAGCTGGCCATCTAATCTGAGAAATTGCACTTATTATCCGAATTTAGGTTTTATTAAACATATTTTTACTGCATAAACAGCACAAGAGTGAATTTTACTCAGCTTTTTTGTCCATTTATCCGTCCATTCCTTTGTCTGTTTTAATGCTTTAATAGTTAATAAACAGCGCTTCTTTACTTTAGGTTGTTACATAAACTTTCATAGAAAAAATCACTCGTTTGGTTTAAACTGCGCGCAATTTAAATACTTCAGTCTCCCTTGGAGGGTAGCGCTATTATTAGTACAGCTAACATCACCATGCAATTTGGTGCTAAACCGTTATTTGAAAATATCTCAGCTAAATTTGGCGAATCAAACCGTTATGGTTTAATTGGTGCCAATGGGTGTGGTAAATCAACGTTTATGAAAATTCTAAGCGGTGAGCTTGAGCCATCATCGGGTAATGTAAGCACAGATCCTAATGAACGTGTTGCTAAACTAAATCAAGATCAATTCGCTTACGAAGAGTACTCAGTGATCGATACTGTAATTATGGGTCACAAAGAGCTTTGGGATATTAAACAAGAGCGTGACCGTATCTATAGCCTACCTGAGATGAGTGAAGAGGATGGCATGAAAGTAGCCGACCTTGAAACTGAGTTTGCTGAAATGGATGGCTATTCTGCCGAGTCAAAAGCGGGTGAGCTATTATTAGGTGTTGGTATAGCGACAGAGCAACATTACGGTCCTATGTCTGAAATCGCACCCGGTTTTAAATTGCGTGTACTATTAGCTCAAGTGTTGTTTTCAGACCCTGATATCATGTTGCTTGATGAGCCTACCAATAACTTGGATATATACACGATTAAGTGGTTAGAAGATGTACTTAATCAACGTGACTGTACCATGATTATCATCTCGCATGACCGTCATTTTTTAAACTCGGTTTGTACACACATGGCCGATATTGACTATGGTGAGCTACGTATTTACCCGGGTAATTACGATGAATATATGTTTGCAGCAACTCAAGCTCGCGAACGTTTATTGAGTGAAAATGCCAAAAAGAAAAGCCAAATTGCTGAACTACAGCAGTTTGTATCGCGCTTTTCTGCTAATGCTTCAAAAGCAAAGCAAGCAACTTCACGTGCAAAACGTATTGATAAAATTCAATTAGACGAAGTGAAAGCCTCATCACGTCAGTCGCCATTTATTCGTTTTGAACAAGAAAAGCAGTTATTCCGTAACGCGCTTGAAATGACCAGCTTATCGCAAGGCTTTGAAGAAACTTTATTCTCAGGATTAGAAGGCCTAGTTGAAGTAGGTGAACGCATTGCTATTATTGGTGAGAATGGTGTGGGTAAAACAACACTACTAAACACCTTAGCAGGGCGTTTAGCACCTAAAAGCGGTGAGTTCAAATGGTCTGAAAATGCTAACATTGGCTATTATGCACAAGATCATGCCGATGAGTTTGAAAAAGACATGAACTTATTTGAGTGGATGGAGCAGTGGCAGCAAGAGGGTGATGACGAGCAAGTTGTTCGTAGTTTCTTGGGTCGTATGTTGTTTTCGCAAAACGATATTAAAAAATCTGTAAAAGTT
>NZ_DJHW01000035.1:5611-5768 GCF_002433295.1 Pseudoalteromonas sp. UBA6610
ATATTAAAAAATCTGTAAAAGTTATTTCAGGTGGTGAGCAAGGTCGTATGCTGTTTGGTAAAATCATGATGCATAAACCAAATATCTTATTAATGGATGAACCGACTAACCACATGGATATGGAATCTATAGAAGCGCTTAACTTAGCACTTGAAGC
>NZ_DJHW01000058.1:0-23451 GCF_002433295.1 Pseudoalteromonas sp. UBA6610
GGCCTAGGACACCGCCCTTTCACGGCGGTAACAGGGGTTCGAATCCCCTTGGGGACGCCACTTACTATTTATAGTAGGGTAGTGTTATTAATAAAACTCGCCTGAAACGAGTCAAACCATTCAGTTGTCCTAGTGACACTTTTTAGTGTCCCCATCGTCTAGAGGCCTAGGACACCGCCCTTTCACGGCGGTAACAGGGGTTCGAATCCCCTTGGGGACGCCACTTACTATTTTAGTAGTGTATAAATCTATAACTTCCTCAGCGCTATCCAGTGCATTAATTTCTACCGCTTATCCGTTAAAATTTTAGTTTTACACTTTTAATTTTCTTCAATATCTAAAAACCTATCTATTTAATTAATAATCACCTACGTATAATTTCTTTGGTTTTCAAGACCGATCCGCAATAATAATTATTCATTTACAGTGATAAATTTTTTGCTAGCTGCGTTAAAAATACATACTTATAACTGCATGTGTAGATAAAATGGATAGCACAACTAAATTTCAAATTACTCTTAACCATATTTATTCATCCTTTAAATAGCTCAATCAATAAAGCCTGTACAAAATATTCAGCATTTATAAAGCGCTGTGCTGCTAACCTTTTAGCTTAATTTCTTATTATTAGGAGTTAATTATGGCAAGTGGTTGGGCGCGTGATGGCGCAATTCAAGATCAAATCGATGCAAGTGTTAACGATGCAGTGCAATATGCAAGGCAAAATTTAATCTCAGGCGCGAGTGCTGAATTCTGTGATGAGTGTGATTGTGAAATACCACAGGCACGCAGGTTAGCGCTGCCAGGTGTTAGGCACTGTGTGGCGTGTCAAAGCGAGCTTGAGGCTAAAGGCAAAGGCGTTGCTGGCGTAAACCGCCGAGCAAGTAAAGATAGCCAACTAAGGTAAAGGTGCGACTAGGCACCTTTTTGATAAATTTTATTCCCTAGTGAGCTTTGTTTTTCTTTTTCTGAATAAGCTCAATTGAATAGCCATCAGGGTCTTTCACAAAAGCAATTTCTGTTGTGCCACCTTTTACTGGCCCCGGTTCTCGACTGACGTTTCCACCAGCGGCCTTTATGTCGTCACATGCCTTGTATATATCGTCAAATTCAATAGCTATATGGCCATATGCATTACCAAGATCGTAGCTATTTTCATCCCAATTATAAGTAAGCTCTAACACAGTATTACTATCCTCTTCACCATACCCTACAAAAGCTAATGTATAACGATACTCTTCGTTGTCAGAACGGCGTAATTCTTTCATTCCTAAAATCTGTGTATAAAAAGAAAGTGACTTTTCTAAGTCGGCTACACGCAACATTGTGTGTAATAAACGCATTTAGGTTACCTCTGTGAGTTTAAATTTAAATAGGTGTGGAGCATAGCGTCTTTATGGAGTATCCATAACCGCATTGCAAAGGCCAGAGCCTGCCATATACCTAGGGGCTTATTTTACCTCAACTGTGAACAATAAGTTTATATTAACCAGCTATTTGCGCACTCATTGCGTCAAATTTACTTGCAATAAGCCTAGCTATTGCCGCGCAAGTGGCTTTGCCTTCACTGAAAACCTCGGCTTGTGAAATAAATTAAAATATCAGTACGATTTAATACGTAAGTAAACTTCTTAACCTGAGTTCGGGCAATTTAAGCTAAATGTGGGCAAGGCTAGGCATTTACAACCACGGATTGCCATAATATTAGCACACTAAATTAGTGGTTTTACCAACAATGGGTTAGTGCACAATGTAATTATAGCCACGCTATTTATACGAGTTTATAAAGTTGTTGCACTTATTGGTCAACCTATTTTTTATTAAGCTCTAACCAAAGAAGGGAAAAGTGAGTGGAATTAATTTGATTTCCATACTACCTATAACTAGTTGTTTATTATTGTTATTTTGTTGATTTGAAATAAATTGTAAATTACCTTGGTTTACAAAGTTAACTTATTGGTTGACAAGATTGGTGTATGGTAATACAGTTTTTGCATACCAATTGGTAAGTTGCTTGGTTTTAGCTTCTCCAAGGTATTAATAAATAATCAAAGCAATGCTAAGCATAACGAAATAAATACGTAATCGGTCAACAATATACAGCGTGTAATCACTCTGTTTTTATTCGCTCAAATGGTAATAACGCGGCGGGTTACTTATTCAAACGAACATGCTCAGGGTTACTTTAGCAAATTGAATTAAACGACACAGCGTACCTATTTATGGGGTAAATCATTACTCGTACTCATAAAAGCACGCGCCATCATATTTAGGAGTTATTCATGTCTAAACCAGTAATCGGTTTTATCGGCCTTGGCTTAATGGGCGGCAATATGGCCGAAAACTTACAGAACAAAGGCTATGAGCTTATTGTTATGGATTTAAACAAAGATGCGGTTGCTGCATGCGTTAGCAGAGGCGCAAAAACAGCAAGCACTGCAAAAGAGCTTGCACAAGGTGCAGACATAATTATGTTTTGTTTAACAACATCAGCAGTTGTTGAAAAAATTGTGTACGCAGAAGATGGCATTTTAGCGGGTATTAAAGAAGGCGCGGTATTAATTGATTTTGGTACATCAATTCCTTCATCTACTAAAAAAATTGGTGCTGATCTAGCCGCTAAAGGCGCAGGCATGATTGACGCACCACTAGGGCGTACTCCAGCCCATGCTAAAGACGGCCTATTAAATATTATGGCAGCGGGTGATATTGACACCTTCAATAAAGTTAAACCTGTACTTGAAGATCAAGGCGAAAACGTATTTCACCTAGGTGAGCTAGGCGCAGGACATACAACTAAGTTAATCAATAACTTTATGGGTATGACCACGGTATGTGCTATGTCACAAGCGTTTGCTGTAGCAGACAAAGCGGGTGTAGACCGCCAGCAACTATTTGACATTATGTCGACAGGGCCTTCTAGCTCTCCATTTATGCAATTTTGTAAAAACTACGCGGTAGACAATGTAAGCGACCTTGGTTTTTCAATTGCCAATGCAAACAAAGATTTAGGCTACTTCCTACAAATGGTTTCAGACCTTGGGACTGAATCAAAAATTGCTGAAGGGTCATCTGCTAACTTACAAGCGGCATTTGATGCAGGTATGGGGCAAGGCAACGTACCAGAAATTTTTGATTACTTTAAAACTCTAGAAAAGTAATACCGACAACATTGGGTGCTTTAACGTAGTTAAAGCACCAAAACACACACAACATCAATTGGCTAGATTTAACCTGCTTTGTGCAATGAGTGCAGCATTACTATTGATAAGGCATTACTTCCGGTCACACTGAAAAAGAGTTATCTATGCGTTTAATTAATATAATAAAGCTTAGCCTAGTTCTTATTGGGTGCACATCCACACAATTGGCAGCCAAAGATTATTTTGTAGACACTAAACAAGCTTTTCAAGAAATCTCTGACAAACTCGTTGCCGGCGATAAAATAACTCTCAAAGACGGTACGTGGTCTAATTTCGAAATTTTATTACAAGGCCAAGGAACCAAAAACGCCCCTATAAAGCTTACAGCGCAAACCAAGGGTAACGTTATTTTATCAGGGCAATCTAATTTAAGACTGGCGGGTTCGTATTTAGAAGTGTCAGGGCTTGTATTTAAAAATGGTTATACGCCTAGCTCAGCCGTTATTGAATTTCGTAAAAATAAAGATGAGCTTGCTACTCACTCCCGCGTAACACAAGTCGTTATCGATAACTACAATAACCCCGATAAGCGAGAATCAGACTATTGGGTAGCTCTATATGGTAAACACAATCGTTTTGATCACAGCCACTTAGTAGGTAAACGTAACAAAGGCGTTACGGTTGCAGTAAGGCTTAATAGTGAGCAAAGCCAACAAAACCACCATCAAATTGATCATAACTTCTTTGGCTATCGTCCTACTTTTGGATCTAACGGCGGTGAAACACTGCGCATTGGTACTAGCCACTATTCATTAAGTGATTCATTTACCGTAGTTGAAAACAACTACTTTGAACGTACTAACGGCGAAGTAGAAATAATCTCGGTTAAATCAGGGAAAAACCAAATCCGCAATAATGTGTTTTTTGAATCTCGCGGCACACTAACGTTGCGCCATGGTAATGGCAATATTATAGAAGAGAACGTTTTCTTTGGTAACGGTGTAGATCACACAGGTGGCATTCGCATCATTAATAAAAACCAAACAGTAAAAAATAACTACTTAGAAGGTTTAACAGGCTACCGTTTTGGCAGTGGTTTTACGGTTATGAACGGCGTACCTAACTCACCAATAAATCGCTACCATCAGGTAGAAAACGCGACAATTGAAAACAATACCTATGTAAATGTGCGTCATATACAACTTGGCGCAGGTAGCGATAGTGAGCGAAGCGCTGCGCCAATTAATAGCGTAATGAAAAATAACCTTATTATTAATCAAAATGGCGAGCAGCCTTTTACAACCTTTGATGATGTAAGCGGTATTAAATTTAGTAAAAATGTAGCTAATACCCAGGTATTAAAAGAGTTAAATTACGGTGTTAAACAGCAAAATGTAACACTAACCAGAGCTAGTAACGGTTTACTGTATCCTGAATCAAGCAAAATTAGTGCAGGTGCTAAACGCGGTTTAAAGGTGCTAAAAAAGGCCGATACCGGCGTTAGCTGGTATCCAAAAACAGAGCAAGTTGTGGCATTTGATACGGGTGAAACTCACCAGGTTAAAGCAACTGCAGATGCCTTACTTAACGCAATCAATGCAGCCCAAACGGGTGATGTATTAGAGCTTGCAGATGGTCAATACGATGTATCTAAACTCGTTAAAATAACAAAAGTGCTTACCATCAAGGCTAAACATACTGGTAAAGCTAAGCTGACCTACCAACGCTCCACCTTATTCGAAATTCATGATGGCGGTAGCTTAAAGCTAGATGGTTTAGTTATCTCGGGTGAAAACGCACCTGATGCCATTAATAATAGTGTGGTACGTACTAAAAAGTGGGGCATGGTTGATAACTACCGCTTTGAAATACACAACTCACAATTAACTAATCTTGATATTAATCACTCATTTCACTTTTTTGTAACGGGTAAAGGGGCTATGGCAGATGAAATCACGTTAGTAAATAACACCTTTAAAAATGTAACTGGCGATATTTTACGTCTTGATACCGAAATAGAAGACTTAGGTATTTATAACGCAGAGTATGTAACACTTAAAAACAATACCTTTAATGAGGTAGCCGGTGGCGTCGTTAAGTTATACCGAGGGGGAAGTGATGAAAGCACCTTTGGTCCGCATTTATTAATGACCAATAACACCCTAACTAAAGTAGGTTTAGGTAAGCGTAACAAGGCGCAAGCGAGTGTGTATGCGCACGGTGTACAAGTCACAAATATTGTAAGCAACGTATTTGAAAAATCGGCACCGATTAAAATTGAGCACACGGTTGGTGAGCCAATAACAGCCATTACAGATAACACCTTTGATGCAACTCAAGCGCCAAGCGTAAAAGAGTTACGTGTAGCGGGCCCGCACACGGCAACGATTAAAAATAACAACGTTTTAAATAAGGTGAACTAACAATGATGAATTTAACCCAAAATAAGTCATTATTTAAAACGCTGGGTGTTACTGTAAGTGCCTTAGTTTTATCGATAAACGCCTACGCAGCGCATCCAAATTTGGTAATAACCAATGATGATGTAAAGCAAATGCGCCAAGCAATTAGCAACAATGAACAGGGTAAGTTTGCCAACGCATTTGCAGCGCTTAAAGCACAAGTGGATGAGCAAATTAAAAGCCCTATAACAGTGCCTGTACCAAAAGACGGTGGGGGAGGGTATACCCACGAACGACACAAAAAAAATTATCAGCTTATGTATAACGCCGGTGTTATTTATCAGCTTAGCCAAGATGATAAATACGCTCATTACGTACGTGATATGTTGCTTGAGTATGCCAAATTATACCCAACACTTGATGTACACCCTAAGCGCAAAGTTAAGTCGCAAAACCCAGGTAAACTATTTTGGCAAAGCCTTAATGAGGCCATGTGGCTTGTTTATACCATTCAAGCATACGATTTAGTGCATGATGCGTTAAGCGCCGCTAATATTAAAACCATCGAAAATGACTTACTGCGTCCAGTATCGTTATTTTTATCACAAGGCCAGCCATCAACCTTTAACAAGGTACATAACCATGGTACGTGGGCTACAGCCGGTGTAGGCATGGCAGGGTATGTGTTAGATGAATCTGAGTGGGTCGAAAAGTCTCTTTACGATTTAGATAAATCGGGCGAGGGTGGCTTTATTAAGCAGCTAGACATGCTGTTTTCGCCACAGGGCTATTACAACGAAGGTCCTTATTATCAACGCTTTGCACTACTTCCGTTTGTTACCTTTGCTAAAGCAATTGAAAACAACGAACCGCAGCGAGACATTTTTGAATATCGCGATGGCATATTACTTAAAGCCATTGATACTACTATTCAGCTAAGCTATAACGGTTTATTTTTCCCGATAAACGATGCAATTAAAAGTAAAGGTATAGACACAATAGAGCTGGTACACGGTGTAACAGCCGCTTACGGTTTAACACACGATACTGGTTACTTAGATATAGCTAAAAAGCAAAATCAAATAATACTCTCTGGCGATGGCCTAAAAGTGGCTCAAGCGCTGGATAAAAATAAGCAAACTCCTTATGTATTTAAATCGGTAGCATTTGGCGATGGTAACGATGGCGAGCAAGGGGCGTTGGTAGTAATGCGTACGCAAACTGGTGGCGACCAAGCACTTTTATTTAAACCTGCCGCGCAGGGTTTAGGGCATGGACATTTTGATAAATTAACATGGCAGTTTTACGATCATGGCAATGAAATTGTGTCTGATTATGGCGCTGCACGTTTTTTAAATGTTGAGGCTAAATACGGCGGCCGTTACCTACCAGAAAACGAAACTTACGCAAAACATACCGTGGCACACAATACGGTTGTGATTGATGAAACCTCGCATTTTAATGCAAATGTTAAACTGGGTAATAACAATCATCCTACGCTTAATTTCTTTGAAACAAACCAATACGGAACGGTGTCAAGCGGGCAAATAAGCACCGCTTACAAAGGTGTTGAGCTTGAACGCACGTTAGCGTTAATTAATTTACCTATGCTTGAAAGAACGCTTGCAGTTGATATTTTTAATGTGACTGCAGATTCCTCCCATAAAATTGATTTACCACTGCATTACAAAGGCCAATTAATTGATACCAGCTTTGAGTTACTTGGTAACACCAAAAGCTTAGCTGCGCTGGGTGATAAAAATGGCTATCAACATTTATGGTTAAAAGCACAGGCACAACCAGATGAAGGCCTAGCAAAGGTAACGTGGTTAAACGACAACGGCCGTTTTTATACACAAACTAGCCTAGTGAAAGGGGATGAGTCTTTCTTATTTACGCAAATAGGGGCAAACGATCCACACTTTAATCTTCGTAACGAAAATGGCTACATTCGCCGCGTAGAAGGTAAAAAACAGCATAAATTTATTTCAGTACTTGAGCCTCACGGTGAATACAACCCAAGTAAAGAATATACCCTAGAGGCTGTTAGCCGTGTATCGTCACTTAAGTATGACGCGCAAGAGCACTTAGACCTAATTGAAGTTAAAGTAAAAAATAATACCTATTTGGTTGCTATCAACAAAGCCGATAAAGCAGCTAAACACACATTCACATATCAAAATAAAGCATTCACCTTAAATGGCCGCCTTGGCGTTTATGCGATGAAGAATAATCAGGAGTAAACAGGATGCAAAAGCAAAGTGCACACTTTTCATTTGGTAACGAAACCGAGATTGAAGATTTAGGTAATGGCTTAAAACGCCAAATGCTTGGCTATAACGAAGAGCTAATGGCCGTGAAAATTTGGTTCTCAGAAGGGGCTATTGGTTATAACCATGCACACAGGCACTCGCAAGTAACGTATGTGGTTGAGGGTGAGTTTCACTTTAACATTGATGGCGTAACTAAAATCTTAAAAGCGGGTGATAGCTGTTTTATTCCTCCTTTTGCTGATCACGGTGCAACGTGCCCAACTGGCGGTATACTGATTGATACCTTTAGCCCAGCTCGTGAAGACTTTCTTGAGGAATAACCTATGAAAATTCAAGGCTTACGCTGGTGGGTTATAGTGCTAATTGCACTTGCTACCATTATTAACTACATCGACCGTCAAGCGCTTAGCGTTTTATGGCCAGACATTGTGGAAGAGATGTTCCCTGATGAATCTGCGTTAGAGCGTAAACAAATTTACGCTAATATTTCTATAGTATTCGTATTTGCTTATGCATTTGGCCAGGCTATTTTTGGCAAAATTTTTGACTGGGTTGGCACGCGTTTAGGTTTTGTGCTTTCAATTGGTGTGTGGTCATTAGCCACTGTTGCCCATGCTTTTGCACAAGGGGTGCTTAGCTTAAGTATTTTTCGTGCAATTTTAGGTGTAGCCGAAGCTGGTAACTGGCCCGGTGCAGCTAAAGGTAATGCCGAGTGGTTCCCAACTAAAGAGCGTGCTTTAGCGCAAGGTATATTTAATTCTGGCGCAGCCATTGGTGGCATTATTGCTATCCCGCTTATTGCTTATTTAACCGTGTATTTTAGCTGGCAAATGGTGTTTGTATTTGTTGGTGCCTTAGGTTTTTTATGGTTAGTTCCTTGGATTATATTGGTAAAAGCGCCTCCAGGCTCTCACCCTTGGATAAGTGAAGAAGAGCGTGAGTACATTCTTACCGGACAAAGACGCGTTGATGATAACGGTGATGTAACAAGCGATGACGAAGAAGAATATAACCCGTCTACAGGCGAGTTACTCTCTCGTAAGCAAAGCTGGGGCGTAATTATAGCCTCTGCAGCTATCGACCCTATTTGGTGGTTATTTGTTTTTTGGATACCAATTTACTTAAACGAAGTGTATGGCATGGATGTTAAAGCGATTGGTATTTATGGCTGGGTTCCGTATGTAGGCGCTATGTTTGGTGCTTGGTTTGGTGGCTTACTTGCCCAAAACCGCCTCAAAGCAGGTTGGAATACCGATAAAACACGTAAGCTGACCATCACATTAGGGTGTTTAATTATGTTGCCGGCGCTGCTTGCAATGGCAAACCCTGGGGAGCCAGTAATTGCGGTACTTATTATGGCTGTTATTTTATTTGGTTTTCAAACCGCTATTGGTAACGTGCAAACCTTACCAAGCGACTTACTGGGTAAAAAAGCGGTAGGTACGTTGTCGGGCTTCTCTGGCATGGCCGCTAAATTAGGTGCTGTAGGCCTTACGTCATTGGTACCTATTTTAACAGCGGATGGTAATTATACACCGGCGTTTGTGATAGGCGCGTCTTTAGCAATTATTGCAATGGCAGCTGTATGGATCTTAATTCCAAAAATTGAACCATTGAAAAAGCCTAACTAATTTGTTGGCAATGGCTGTGTTTCTCACAGCCATTTACTACCTAAGGTAAGTGATAATAATGAAAAATATTTACTTTATTGGCGAGTGCATGATTGAGTTAAGAGCGACTGTTCCCTCTACATTGCATCAGTCATTTGCAGGTGACGTATACAATTCGGCAGTTTACTTAAAGCGTTGTTTCCCACAAATCACCACCTCAGTTATTACCGCTTTAGGGGAAGATAACTTAAGTAAAAAAATGCGTGAGCGTTTTGCAAGTGAGCAACTAAATACAGACTATGTATTTGCTCATAACAGTAAAGTCCCAGGTATGTATTACATAGAAACGGACGAGCAAGGCGAGCGCAGTTTTATTTATTGGCGGGATGATTCAGCAGCCAAAAAGGTGGTTGAATTTATCAGCCCTGAGCTTGTTAAGCAGCTGTCATCGGGTGATATGTTTTTCTTTTCGGGTATTTCTTTAGCCGTAATAGAAGAGCAAGCAAGAGCGCAGTTTTGGGACATAGTAAAGCAACTTAAAGCCGCGGGTGTAAAAATAGTATTTGACCCAAATTACCGTGCGCGACTTTGGGATAACGTTGAGCAAACTAAAGCGCAATACCATAGTGCATTTAGCCTAGCCGATATTACGTTACCCGGCGTTGAAGACTTAGAAACGCTTTACAACGTGCAAAGTGTAGAAGAGGTAATTGATTATTTGGCTCCGTACAACATTAACGAAATTATAGTAAAAAACGGCCCCGATTCAGTCGTTACAAAAGAGGCTAATACAGTGCAAAGCCACAGTATTACGCCGGTTAAAAACGTTGTTGATACAACCTCCGCAGGCGATGCCTTTAACGGCGTGTATTTAGGAGCGCGCTTAGATGGGCGCCCAATTAGCGAAGCGGTTAAGCTGGGCGCGCAGGCTGCCGGCGCTGTTATTCAGCAACCCGGTGCTATTGCACCAAAAGATGTATTTCAACAAGCCATGGCAAAATCAGGTCTCTAACTGGCTAATTTACTCAATTTATAACACTAAGTAGCACGATTACTTAAAATAAGGGAAATAACGCATGACTCGCTTTTCTGAACTAATGGCAGGGCAAACTCTGCTACCTATAATTCAAGCAGGCACGCCAGAGCAAGGTGTAAACATTGCTAAAGCAATGGCAGAGGCAGGCCTAACTTTGGTAGAAGTTGTTCTTAGAACAGATACATCAATTGATGCGCTTAAAGCCATTAAAGAACAGGTTCCACAGCTAAAAGTGGGCGCAGGCACCGTTATTAACGAAACAATTTTAAAGCAAGCGCTAGAAGCAGGCTCAGATTTTATAGTTACTCCCGCTGTATCGCCTACACTATTAAGTGAGCTGGTTAAGTGTAACGTGCCAGTATTGCCAGGTGTATCAAATACCGGCGATATATTAATGGCGCTTGAGTATGGTTTTGAAGAGCAAAAACTCTTTCCTGCTTCACTGGCTGGTGGTGCGCCGTTTGTCTCTGCTGTCTCATCTGTATTTCGTGCAGTGAGCTTTTGCCCGACTGGCGGTGTAAGCGAAAAAAATAAAATGGATTACTTGTCGTTAAACAATGTATTTGCAGTAGGCGGTACCTGGGTTGCTAAAAAAGAATGGGTAGCGCAGGGTAATTGGCAAGCCATTACAGACTCTTGTATCGAGGCTTTAAAATAGCAAGGAGCAAAAAATGAATTATTTAGCCCCAACCATTGCACCAGGCGTTGTTGTTGGCGATGAAGTAAGCGAAGTGTATAAACACGCACGAACGCATCAGTATGCATTGCCTGCTGTAAACGTGGTGAGCACATCGTCAATTAATGCCACCTTAGAGGCCGCAAAAAAAATGAAGTCGCCGGTCATTATTCAACTATCTAATGGGGGAGCGCAGTTTTTTTGTGGTAAAGGTTTAGCACTAGAGGGCCAGCAATCTGCCGTTGTTGGGGCAATAAGTGCTGCACAGTATGTGCATAACGTGGCGAAACACTATGGCGTTGCTGTCATGCTGCACACAGATCACGCAGCAAAAAAACTACTGCCTTGGATTGATGGTTTATTAGATGAAGGCGAAAAGTATTTTGCACAAACAGGCAAGCCGCTTTTTTCATCGCACATGATAGACCTGTCAGAAGAGCCACTGGAAGAAAATATAGAAATTTGTGAGCGTTATTTAGCGCGGATGGCAAAAATAGGCATGACACTTGAAATAGAGCTCGGGTGTACCGGCGGAGAAGAAGACGGGGTTGATAACTCGCACCTCGACAGCTCTGCGCTTTACACTCAACCAGAAGATGTAGCCTACGCCTATGAGCGACTTAGTAAAATAAGCCCTAATTTTATCATTGCTGCTTCTTTTGGTAACGTCCACGGCGTATACAAGCCTGGCAATGTGGTATTAACACCTACCATATTACGCGACTCGCAAGCCTATGTAGCTGAAAAATTTAATTTAGAGCATAACGCTATTAATTTTGTATTTCACGGTGGGAGTGGCTCTGAGCACAGTAAAATTGCTGAGTCGCTAACCTACGGGGTGGTAAAAATGAACATTGATACCGACACCCAATGGGCGAGTTGGAACGGGGTATTAAACTACTACCAAGAAAAACAAGGCTACTTGCAAGGCCAAATTGGTAACCCTGATGGCGAAGATAAACCCAATAAAAAATACTATGATCCACGTGTGTGGTTACGTCAGTCGGAGCAGCATATGGTGGCTCGCCTGATCCAATGTTTTGACGACCTTAATTGTGTGAACAGGTATAGCGCATGAAAAGACTGAATAAAGTATTAAAGCAAGATGGGGTTGAAACCGACCTTATTATGTTAATTCGCACGCTATTAGCAACCACAAAAGAAATAGCGTTTAGAGTAAGCCAAGGTGAGCTTGCGGGTGTTTTAGGCTCTACCCTTAACGAAAATATCCAGGGCGAGGTGCAAAAAAAGTTAGATGTCATTGCCAATCAACTGTTAAAAGATACCTTAATTGATGATGATCTTGTAAAAACAGTGGCATCTGAAGAAGAAGATAATGCAGTAGGCGCCCACCCTGATGGTAAATATATTGTGGCATTTGATCCCCTTGATGGGTCATCAAACATTGATGTTAACGGGCAAATAGGCACTATTTTTACCATTTACCCAGCAAAGGTAGATGTGCCCTACGATAGTGATGAGCAATTTAATCAACCCGGTACTAATCAGGTTTGTGCAGGCTACGTGCTGTATGGGCCATCGTCGTTACTAGTAATGAGTACAGGTGGGCCAACCCGCTGTTATACACACGATTTAACCCACGGTGGCTTTTTACTTACAAAACCAGAGCTTGCAGTACCGAGTAAAAGCCGTGAGTTCTCGGTTAATATGGCAAATTACCGATACTGGGATGAAGCAACACAAGTTTACTTTGATAAATTACTGTATACATCAGAAGAATTTGCTAAAAGCTCAATTCGCTATAATGCAGCCATGGTTGGCGATGTGCACCGAATTTTATGCCGTGGCGGGGTATTTATGTACCCGCAAGATACGCGCGCGGGTAATGAAAACGGTAAAATACGCTTACTTTACGAAGCTAACCCACTGGCAATGCTCACTGAAAACGCAGGCGGTATAGCCACCTCTAAAGGCATGCGTATTTTAGATATTCAGCCCGATGAGCTGCATCAGCGTGTGCCTGTTATTTTAGGCTCTAGTGAACCTGTGACTTACTTTAATTCTACGGTTTATTAAATCTGACTAAGGCCCCAGTACAAAAGGGCGGTTATTGTGCCCTTACGCCTTTTAAATAAAACGTAAGCCACTGCTGACTAATAGTGAGTTAAACGCAGTGGCTACGTTATTTTATATACACACCAAAAATTCATATCTATAGGCTATTACAGTTAAAGCTTTACGCCTGTATTTTCCACCCCTCCATTCTTTATGTGCTTATCGCGCTACGTAACAATTAAGAGTAATTCTTTCGGTAAAACCAATTGTTCATAAAGGTTGCTTGTTTATCTATTCGTGAAATTAATATTGGTAATAACGCTGCGTTATTAGATATAGACGTAAGTTAACTTTCAGTTAATAAAATATGATGAATTTTGAACGAATATAGTGGTAAAAGTGTTTTTATTATGCTTATATTACCAAGTTGGTTAACAATGAAGCGTAAAAATAAAATAATTTGGTAATAACACACTGGGTATTTGGTAAATCACACATAACACCTGCTAAATACTAAACCACACAATTAAGGAGAATAGAGCCATGATGAAATTAAAACATTTTGCATTATGTGCTGTTGCAGCTGCCATTATAGGTTGTGACACGGATTCAAATAATAATAACAACACATTGGGCTCTATTGCTCTATCAGGCACAGCGTTAACGGGCGAAACATTGTCGACCAGCGTGAATGATGCCGATGGTATTTCTGGCGAAGTAAGCTACTACTGGTACGCCGACGGACAAGTTATAAGTGGCGCTAATGACGCAACTTTTACATTAACAGATGAGCAAATTGGTTTTGCAATTACAGCACAAGCACTTTATACAGATGACAGCGGTGTTAATGAGTCACATTTAAGTGAGCCCACCGATGAAGTGTCAGCTATTCCTTTTGCGGCCACGGTAGAAATTAACGGTGATGCAATTATAGGTAATGAACTAAGTGCTAATGTAGCGGATGAAAATGGTTTTGATCCGGCGCTTGTAGCATATACATGGTTTGCAGATGATGTTGAAATTGCCGATGAAACCCTAGCAACCTACACTATTACCGAATCGCAACTAGGTAAAGTTATAACCGTAAATGCAGCATTTGAAGATAACAGAGGCTTTGCAGAGTCAGCTACATCAAATGCCACAGCGCCAGTAGAGCGTGCAAATTCAGAAGGGTCGGTGGCTATTGTTGGCACACCTACGGTGGGTAATACACTTACAGCCGAAATAACAGATGAAGATGGCGCAAGCGGCACAATTACTTACCAGTGGTTTGCTGATGAGGTTGCAATTAGTGGTGCCACGCAAAGCACTTACGTTGTAGATGAGTCATTATTAGGGCAATTTATTACCGTACAGGTTACCTACACGGACGATCACGGTTTTACCGAAGACAACCTTTCTGAGGCAACCATTGCTGTTTCTGCAGAGGCTGTAGATGAAGCGGGTAGTATCACCATCTCAGGGGCTACGCCTTATTTAGTGACTAGCGAATTAACCGCTGAAATTAGCGATAACAACGGGGTAGATGAGCAAAACGTTACTTACACTTGGCTTGCTGATGGCGTTGCAATTGCAGATACCAACAGCAAAACATTTACGCCAACTAATCAAGCTGGCGCGATTATATCGGTCACTGCGAGCTATACCGATAACGATGGCTTTTCAAGCACAATTACGGGCGCCGCCGATACAGTAGTGTACACGCAAGTGATAAGCGATGCGGATGCGCTATTAGGTGCTATTAATGCAGGGCTCGGTGATGGCGATGTGCTTGGTTTAAATACCGGTGTATATGCCGATCTTGATGCCATTATGCTAACCAGCGCAGCAACACTTAAAGCTGTTGAAGGACAAAGCCCGGTAATTAGTGGCGAGCTTTGTATTCATGTAGCCAGTGGGGTTGATGGCGCGGGTATTGAAGGGCTTACATTTAAAAATATTGATACTAAATCGGGTGGCTTTTGTGAAACCGAAGAAGATGCCGTTATTTATTCTGAGGGTGACAACTTCACATTTACACAAAATACTATCGATGGTGAAGCAGAGACGTTAAATAACTCTACCTACCATTGGTTAATGCTTAAAGGCGACGCCGCAATGGTTGAGCGTAATACCTTTGCCAACCGCGATAAAGCAGAAAATGGTTCGGTGATCAAAATGTCTTCATCGAGCACTAACCACGTTATTCAATATAACCTTTTCACAGGTACCAGCAGCAACCCAAATTTTGGTAATTCTAGCCTGCACTTAATTAACGCAGGTAGTACAACAGGTACAGGCTCTGCTGATGATGCAAACTTTACTATTCAATATAACCGAGTAGAAAACTTTGTTACAGGCCGACGCTTAATGCGCGTACAAACCTCTGGCGCGACGATTAAAGGCAATACCATTTTAAATCCTAATGGCGGTATTTCGCTTGAAGATGGTGGATTTAATACGGTATCAGACAACATTATTATTCGTACCACTGATATTGCAAGTTCAAGCGATCGTCCTGCTGGCGTGCTAGTTACGCCTTTAGGTCACACTGTAAGCAATAACTACATCGCTGGTATTCGTTCAGGTAATAAAGAAGCCGGTGGTATTGTATTTACCGCTAACCCATTTTCACAAGCTGATGGCGGGGTGCCAAATGGAGGTAACCAAGCTGTGCTTGATGGCGCAGGCGACTTTACCCTTAATGTGACAAACAATACGGTACTTAACTCACAGCAACCATTTGTATTTAGTACAGAAATAGGTTCAAAGGCACCTGTTGGAGATTGTGATGAGCTTACCGCAGAAAATGCACCTGTACTGTATGGTTTAACTAAAAATGCGTTTGAAATTAACTTCAACGGTAATTTAAATGCTAATGGCGTGGGCGATCAAACTGATGAAGACACCATTGAAAGCAGCGCGCTTGTTTATGGTTTCTTTTACCCTAACGAGCTGTCGAGCGATCACTCTTTTGAATACGACTGTGACCTAATTAACCATACTGAATCACTGTTCTCTAACAGCTTTGGCTTTAGTGACAGTTATGAGTCGGGCGATGCGAGCGACCTTTGGGTTGATATTAGAAACGTAAATGGCAATGGTGAATACGACACCGATGGCGCTATTGACCAAAACCCAGAAGCAAATGGTAAAGAAATCCCAGAGTTTGTCACTGCTACAAATACGCTGCTTGAGACTGACTCAAATGGAGCACAAGCCTTAGCAGGTGCAAGAAACTTATACTACATCCAAAGCACTGATGTAGGTGCAGGCTCTACGTGGGTGGCACAAGATGAATAAGCCCACACTGCACATTATTAATACTTATAAAAATAGCAAACTACGCACAACACACACAATGATAAAGGAGAACGCGGCATGTCGTTAAAAATGGATAGAAGACGTCAACATTCTACAAACAGCTCTGTTTGTAATCATTTTGCACTTTCACCTGCTGCTAAGTTAATTAGAGCAAGTTTACTTGCAGGTATGGCAGGCTCATTGTCATTTAATGCTTTTGCTCAGCAAGAAGCCCAAGAAAAAGTGACTGAAGTAGAGCAAGATGTAGAAATCATCAGCGTTACAGGTACTCGTAGAACCATACAAGATCAAATTGCAATTAAGCGTGAGGCAACAACGGTTGTTGATGGTTTATCTGCAGAAGATATTGGTGATTTACCCGCGCTGTCAATTGGTGAAGCGCTTGAGTCGATTACCGGTGCCGCATCTCACCGTGAAAACGGGGGCGCTACCGAAATCACCATTCGTGGTTTAGGCCCATTTTTAAGCGCAACCCATATTAATGGCCGTGAAGCTACTAATGGTAGTGGTGATCGCTCGGTTAACTTTTCACAGTTTCCATCAGAGCTTGTAAAAAAGGTCGCTATTTACAAAACCCAAGATGCTTCAATGATTGAAGGTGGCGTAGCCGGTGTGATAGCACTTGAAACGATTGCCCCGCTAGATTACGGCAAACAACGCGTACAAGGCGAAGTAAAACTAAATTACAACCCAGATGAAAGTAATGTAGAAAACTCACTGCAAAGTGATACAGGCTATCGTGGTACGTTTAGTTATGTTGACCAATTTGAGTTTGCCGATGGCCAAGCAGTGGGTGTGTCTTTTGGTGTGCAGCGCCAAGATATTAGCCAACCAGAAGCAGAGTACAGAAGCTCAAGCCCATCGGGCTCTTCACTTTGGGCATGTTTAAATGACCCAACTAATACGAATGAAGGCTTTTACAGAAGCAGCGCAGGTGATTGTGAAGACCAAGTAAATGGTAGTAACAATCAAGGTTATCAAACAAACATCGACCCAGAAACAGGCAAAGCCGAAAGCGATGGCACTCCATACGCATGGACAGGTAGTAGCCGCAGCTATCGTCAAAATGAAACCTCAGATGAGCGTGATGCAGTATTTATTGCAATGCAATACCAGCCGTCGTCTGAGTGGGATGTTAACTTTGATGCACAAATCTCTGACAGAACACAAAGAGAAGCACGCCACGATTTAATTTTTTTACAAAAACGCGCAACACCTGGTTTAACAGGCCCAACGCTTGTTACTAACGATGTAGGCGGAATTTTACATTGGGAAGGTGAAGAACGTATTGAATCGGCGGGCGAGCAATTCTCACGTGAAGAAAACTACCAAGGTTATGGTATTAATATTGAGCACACGGTAACCGACCGCCTTACTGTAAATCTTGATTTAGCGTATTCAAAAACTGAGCGTGAAGAGCTACAAATTTCTAACCGTGGTAGAACCGCAGACCGTAATTTGTTTAGCTGGGATATGGGCGATGAAATTCCTCACTTCACGTTAACGGACTTTGATGTAACTGATATTTCTAACTTTACAGATAGCTTACGTACACGTTTAGACCGTGAAAATGTTCGCGAAAACGTAGTTAAATCGGCGCGTATTGATTTTGACTACGCGTTAGAGGGCGATATATTTACCAGTATTGAAGGGGGTATTAGAGCCTCAGAACTAAGCTTTATACAGTTTGGTGGTAGCCAAGGTAATGGGTCTCGTACTGAGTACACGATAGGCGATGACTCAGCATTAGAGATACTTCAAGGCTGTCAAATTGACTTCCCAGAATCTGACTTTTTATCTAGCGTATCGGATGGCAACTTAGTAACAAATGTAGATAGTAGCGGTAATGTAATAAGCTCTGGGACAGGTTCTTCGTGGGCGACCTACGATAACGTGTGTTTCTCTCAAGCTGTAGCGGCTACAGACACTGATTATACAGGTGAATTTGGTTACCCTGATGTTGAGTACGAAAATGCCGGTACCATAGATGTTACTGAAAAAACCACCTCAGTGTACTTAATGGCAAACTACGACACCGAAGTATTTGGTAAGTTTATTCGTGGTAACTTCGGCCTACGTATAGTTGATACTGATGTAACCTCGGTAGGCTTTAGAACAAATTACACTGTAGATGTAGATGAAACTACAGGCGCTGTAACCCTCGATGTAGGGGATTCACTAGAAAGAACCGAAAGCGGCGGTGGCTATACCAAATACTTACCAAGCTTTAACTTAGTAGTTGATTACAGTGAAGATATTTTACTGCGTGCGGGTATTTACCGTGGTATGTCACGTGCTGACCCATCTGATTTAGGCTATGATCGCGACTTTGTAACAGACGATCAATCTGTTGCGCTATCGCTTTCTGACTTATTAACCGTAGATGGTTCAGGTAACCCTGATACTCAACCATTAATGTCATGGAACTACGACTTAGCCTTTGAATGGTACCCTAATGAAGATTCTATTTTAGCACTAAGCCTATACTACAAACAGTTCCAAGGTGGCTTCCAGCAACAAACTGTAATTGAAGACTATGTGGTTGGCGGTGAAACGGTATCATTACCAGTGACAAATTCGGTAACAACCGATAATGATAGCGATATACTGGGTTTAGAAGCATCGTTCTCGTACCGTTGGGATAATGGTATTGGTGTAAAATTTGGCTATAACTTTGCAGATACTGACTTTGAGTTTGAAGATAGCTTATATGGCGATACATACGTTACCGACCTAGATGGCAATACTACTCAATTAACTGCCGGTATTATTGAACCTGGTTCGGTGCCGGGGTTCTCAGAGCATGTATTTAGCAGCCAACTGTATTACCAAATTGGTGACTTTGATACGGCCATTATTTATAAATACCGTAGTGAATACTTCCAACCATATACCAGTAATGGTACCCGCTTACGTTATGTTGATGCCGTAGGTGTATGGGAAATGCGTGCATCGTATAAAATTAACGAGCACTTTAGAGTTAAAGCTGAAGCCATTAACTTGTTTAGCGCACCTAAGTCACAAGACTTCTTTGTGGAAGATAACCTAGGTGAAGTAAACGATTACGGCCCACGTTTATTCTTAGGAATGAGCTTTAAGCTATAACACAAAACCAGTGATCCCCACTTTAAAGCCCAATTAGCGTATGCCGCTAATTGGGTTTTTTTGTATGTGTGTGGGCTATTAAACCTAAGCTTTTTGAATCGCGGCGTACTCTCTTAACTAAATCTTGGCTAAACCTTTTTACCTAAAGCGCAGCATTACTAAACTCAGTTTTAGTAACGCTGCGTTATTGGCAGCGAATTAGTTAGCCAAAAGTCTACTATCTTTATCTTGGTTGACCAATTAATTCGGTAAAAGCGGCCAAATATAAAAATAACGCGGTATATATAAAAAAAATATATCGAGAAGATTGAGGAGGTTTTAATCTATTTTTGTGTGTTATTTAACCTTGATTGAGATTTAAAAGCACATTAAATACAAGTGGTTATATTATGGTCAGTAATAAAAGTATTTTTGTCATGCCGAATTGGCTTTTATTGGTAATGACTGTTTTTGCTTTTTTTACAGAAAATGGTTTGCCAATAGGTTGACCTTTGGTGCTTTTGCTGTAAATATTAAGTTAACCATTTAGACAAATGGTAAGGCGTTTAATAAAAAATATATAGCGAGTTACACATAGCACTGACACACACAGGAAAAACTATGAATCACAAGTTATCAAAAATTACGCTAGCAGTTATATCTGCCACAGCATTAAACCTTTCTATGTCCACACACGCACAGGAAGCCAAGCCAATTGCAGAAGATGATGTAGAGATCATCGAAGTATCTGGCATTCGTCAATCACTTACTAATGCACTTGCTGAAAAACGCTCTGCAGATAGCCTAGTTGAAATTATTCAGTCAGAAGATATTGGTAAATTACCCGATCAAAACCTCGCTGAAGTATTAGAAAACGTAACGGGTATTCAAATTACACGTCAAGCGGGTGTAGGCACAGGTGTACAAATTCGTGGTACCGATGCTAACCGTACCGAAATTAACGGTGTATCAACGGTGGGCTCAGGCTCTGGTCGAAGTGGTATTAGCTTTGAAGATGTATCAGCGTCAATTATTTCAAGTTTAGAGGTAATAAAGTCGCCTGAAGCGAAAACAATAGAGGGCTCTGTAGGCGGTACTATTAACCTTAAAACGATTCGCCCACTGCATTTAGGTGAGCAGCTAGCCACTATTAGAGTGCAAGGTGAGCACAGTAGCTTAAGCACTGATAGCGGTTTGCAACCACGTTTTTCGGGAACTTTTGCTGATAACTGGGAAGGTGATTACGGTAAATTTGGTGTGTTAGTGAGCGGCAGCTACGCAGAGCAAGATGTAACGGCATTTCGCCCACGTGCAGATAGAGATAACATTATCACTGCAGATAGCGGTGTAGCCAGCGCTCAGTCTTTTGACTTTTTACCGATTCAATTTTTTGTACAAGATTACGATAACTACGAATACGAAACTAAAAACTTTGTAGGTACCATTGAATGGGCGCCAAACGACAACACAAAGTTTTATTTTGATGCTGTGGTTAACGATCAAGAACGTCGCCAAGAAAGCTCTCGTGTACAGGCTTCTGGTGTAAGTGCGCTTAATGATATTTCGGTTCCTGATGAATTTGAAACCGTAAACTTAGGCTCACTTGGCGGTACCAACCTTGGGTCTATTCAAGCGGCCTTACGCGGTGTCATTCCGGTTAATTTAGAAAACGATGATGACGATCCTAACCTTCGTTTTTCAAGTGATACAAACTCGCGTGTTACCGATAGTAATATTTTTAGACTCGGTGGCGAATGGCAAGGCGATAAGTGGTTTGTTAGTGCTGAAATTGCTTCGTCATCTTCAGATACAACTACGCCTAGCTTTAATACAACGCTTAACTTTATTAACCCTAATGTGCCGTTAGATGCTGGTGGCGGTAATGATAATAGTGTGCCGTTTGAGTATGACTTATCAGGTGGCGCATTGGCATTTGGTATTGCAGAGGGGGCAGAGTACGCGCCAACGGTTGAACAACTACTAGACCCTGCAAATGTAGTGCTACGTGATGTAAATATTGGTCAAGATACGGTTGAAAACTCTGAAGATGCGTTTCGTATTGATTCAACTTATTACACAGACTCAATTGTAACCTCTATTGATTTTGGTTACCGCTACAGTAAATCACAAAGCAAACAAAACGAAATTACCTCAAGCATTGGTTTAAGAACCATGGCTGATAGCCCTACAGGTGATTTATTTGCCGACTTATTAGTGGCAGGCCCAGATAACTTTAACGAAGCTGATGGCCGCTCGTTATACATAGGCGACTTTTTACTTATTGATCCAGAGCTTGTGGCCTCAGACCCTGATGCGGTACTTGCCACATTACAAGCAGCGATGACTGCGCATGGTTCAAGCAAAACATTAAATGCACCTACTTCAAGTTCTGCAGGTTTTTTTGATATAGAAGAAATCACCCATGCGCTATATGCACAAGCTAACTTTGAGTACGAAATGGTACGCGGTAATATTGGCGTACGTTACATTCAAACAGACGTAGAGTCTACGGGTAACTCGGTTACTCAAGATGGTAGTGGTAATGAACTGGTAACGCGTATTACCAATGAATCTGACTATGACTTTATTTTACCTCGTTTAAACCTTGTGGCTGATGTATCAGAAGATGTACTTGTACGCTTTGGTGTTGGTAAAGATATTCGTCGCCCTGATTATAACGACTTATCAACGTCTATTACTTACAGCACAAGCCCAAATGACGAAGTTGAATTTGGTAACCCAGCACTGAAACCTGAAGAAGTACTGTCTTACGATTTATCGGCAGAGTGGTATTTTGCAGAGGCAAGTGTATTTAGCGTAGGTATTTTTCATAAAACACGTAAAGACTTACACGTAAATCAGTTAACCTCGCCAGTTGAAGACCCTGTAACAGGGTATCGCGACTTAACAGACCCATGTGAAGGTGGCGGTATATTTAACCCCATTGCAGATATAAACGTATTTGGCCCTGAGAATGGCCGTGGCGTATGTGTTGGTACAGAAACAAAAGTAAACGATAGTGGTGAAACTACCCAAAAAGGGATTGAGTTTGCCTTTCAATATGACCTATCAGGCTTTGAAAAAGACCTAGGGTGGGCTTCTGGTTTTGGTGTGCTAGCTAACTATACAATTCAAGAGTTCTCAGGTGGTGAAACCGAAAATTCAGCAACCTCAAGAGCAAGTAATGTATTTGCAGCAACCACCGGTACGCCAGGTATTGAAGTAAGTGAAATTCAAGGCTTACTTAACCTTTCTGAAAACGCGTATAACTTTACGCTGTACTACGAAAAATTTGGCCTATCAGCACGTATGCGTTACACGTGGCGTGAAGGGTATCGTTCAAATGACTTTGGTAGTACGTCTAGCTTCCCTTGGGGTTTCCCAGTGGTACAGGAAGACCGTGGCCAGCTTAATGCAAGTATTAGTTACGATGTGAACGAGCAACTTAATATTGGCTTAGAGGCAGTAAATATTACTGAATCTGAAATTAGCCAATCATGTGTAAACGAAAGCGCACTATTGTGTTTCCAAGGTTTAACTGACCGTCGTATTACACTGGGTGCAAGTTACCGTTTTTAAAAAGTATGTTGAGAGTGTGTAGCCTTTGAACGGGCACTAAAAAGCAAGCCACATGGCTTGCTTTTTTTTGACCTTAATTTAGCCGCAGTTAGGTGGTTAATAAAGGGCCCTGGTTCTTTGTGTTGGGGGTAAAAATGCACCTGTTTGCAAAAAATAAAGTGTGTGTTGTATTACTTGTTGGCTGTAGCGCATTCCCGTGTGGCTTACATCAAGGGTAATAAAATCACGCATATTAGTAGGGCGTGTTGGTATTTGATGGTTGAATTTGCAGCAGTGTGTTTGGTTTTTAGGCAAGGCAGAGCCTGTGAAGTGTGGTTATTCCCCATAAA
>NZ_DJHW01000025.1:0-65092 GCF_002433295.1 Pseudoalteromonas sp. UBA6610
GATCTAGAAGTGATGAGAGTTTTTTCAAACGAATGAAATTGGGTACTGGCATTAAATGCGGTGTCTAAAGCTGTTTTAATATTCATAAAAAAATCCGATGGCAAATGCTCATCGGATTCTTACATCTATAGAAGATCGGTCAACTGATCATTAAAATATTTCTTAACTGATCGGCATTAGCCCAGAGGCTCGCCAGATTTTATGAGCTTTCTATTAACCGTAACCAACTGTCTTCTGCAACTGCAAAATATACATTGGGTTTTAGCATAAATAGTTGCTCAAATTCTGCAGTAAACAACCCACAAAAGTTTGTTATTTCTTCAATATGTATGAGTAAAAGGGCATACATTTCAATACCCTCCAAATACCGCTCTGAGAACTCAGGATTAGCAGCTAGTAACTGTTGAGAAATACTAATACCCAAAACACTTCCCACGCTATCTCGGTGTAAATAAATGTAGTTTGTGAAGCCCAACTCTTTCGTTTGCTTATCAACTACATCAGCTAATAGCAAAATTGTAGAAATGTCATCCCACGGTGATCTACTAGTGCGTACATATTGGCGTATAAACGGTGATTTTTGATCTTTCATTATTTTTCCTAGTTATTTGTCCTAAAACTAACTAGGCATAAGTCAGGAGAAAAATTGAAAGGTGATAGATAAACGACTTAAATTTGCAAAATACCTTAAAAACATTAAGGTTAAGGTACTTTTTCAAATACTGAGAATTTAAAATGAGTGATTTTATATGGCTATTACCAGCTGCTGTGCTGACGATAATATTAATTAGGCTTATTAAACAAGCTAAGGAAGTAGATTAAGTAAAAACAATACTTAACTTTTTTGCTATAACCGCTGGCAGTTTAAGTGACCTATATGTCACTTTAAGGCCCAAAATGCAGCTTAATGCTCCCTATAAGGCACTTTATAGTGAGAGTTAAAAAAAAGAAAAATCTAAGTTTTACTTTTATTAACTACCAATTCTCTTTTCCAAATTCATTCTAGAAGCTACAAAACACGAATATAAGATTCAAACACTCTACCAGTCTAAAATTTCAACTATTCAGTTAATACAATTTGCCTTTTAAGGCTGTTTTTAAGATACTAGCTAGGTGCTTGTGAATTACTAAAAATCGTAGCACAAACCATAGCACGACAAAGCAAAACATTGTTTTATAAAGATTTAATTAGAAGCCTTATAACCATCGCAGTTAATGCATTTATTATTTATAAATAGTGCCATGCAAGCGCTTACTCACTTGCTACTTTTTTATAGGGGTTGCGGGTATTTTGGTGCTCATCTAAATTTCGCATTAATATTGCGTGCTCTAAATTAATGCGTGTATCTAATCGAATTTTAACGTGATGCCCAGAGCCTTTGGCGTCGGTAATACTTTCGCCCTTTTTGTTTTGCATATATTCAAGTTCAAAAATAATGTTCCCTTGTGGTGTCATCAGTTCAAGTGAGTGGCCTGTGCAAAATTTATTTTTTACGTCTATTTCAACTAAACCATCAGCATGGCGCCCTATTACTTCCCCAACAAATTGCTGCTTAGTTGATACAGAGTGACCGTATTCATAGTTTTGATAATCTTGGTGGGCATGGCGCTTTAAAAAGCCTTCGGTGTAGCCTCTATGCGCTAAGTTCTCAAGTGTTTTAAATAAGTGAGTATCGAATGGTTTACCCGATGCCGCATCATCTATGGCTTTACGGTATACTTGCGCGGTGCGCGCTACGTAATAAAACGATTTTGTCCGCCCTTCTATTTTTAAACTATGTACACCCATTTTTGTTAACTGCTCTACGTATTGTACGGCGCGTAAATCTTTTGAATTCATAATATACGTACCATGTTCATCCTCAAATGCAGGCATATACTCACCAGGGCGACCTTGTTCCTCTAACATAAATACTTCGCTACTTGACGTACCTTCACCAAGAGTAGGAATAACTTGGTTCGGATCAATTTTATGCACCATCTCACCCGTTTCGTTTTCAACGCCTGGTTTTACATCGTAATTCCAGCGGCAGGCATTCGTGCAGGTGCCTTGGTTAGGGTCGCGCTTATTTATATAACCCGAGAGTAAACAGCGCCCAGAATACGCCATACATAACGCGCCATGGACAAACACCTCAAGCTCAGTATTTGGGCAGAGTGTGCGTATTTCGGTTATTTCTTCAAGTGATAGCTCGCGCGATAAAATAACCCGCTCAATACCTTGTTTTGCCCAAAACTGAACACTTGCATAATTAACTGCATTTGCTTGCACCGATAGGTGAATAGGCATGGCTGGCCACTTTTCACGTACCAGCATAATTAGCCCAGGATCTGACATAATCAGCGCATCGGGTCCCATAGCAATCACAGGTTCTATATCACGTAAATACGATTTAACCTTTGCGTTATGCGGAGCAATATTTGAGACCACATAAAACTTTTTATTTTGCGCATGGGCTTCATTAATCCCTATTTGTAATGTCTCTAAATCAAACTCATTATTACGTACCCGCAAACTGTAGCGAGGCTGACCTGCATACACAGCATCAGCTCCATATGCAAAGGCGTAGCGCATGTTTTTTAAACTCCCCGCAGGGCATAACAGTTCGGGAATAAAAGAAGTTACAGAAGAAACAGCTGGCATATGCGCTCCGTACAGCTAACCGAGTACACATCGGTTACATGATTAATTAATTTACAAGCGCGGCATTATAAATGCGCTAAACATTGTGCTTTTGATCAAGATCATAAAACTGCAACCAAACTGGTTTTTAATAAAATTAGGTTTTTTCAATTAAAACGCGTATAATTCGCGCCCGTAAATATTCACACTTTTATTTAAAAATTATTGGAGCATAAAGATGGCTTTAGAGCGTACTTTCTCAATCGTAAAACCTGATGCAGTAGCAAAAAACCACATCGGCGCAATCTACAACCGTTTCGAAACTGCGGGTCTTAAAATCGTTGCAGCTAAAATGGTTCACCTTTCAAAAGAGAAAGCTGAAGGTTTCTACGCAGAGCACAGCGAGCGTCCTTTCTTCGGTGCTTTAGTATCTTTCATGACATCTGGTCCAGTAATGGTTACCGTTCTTGAAGGCGAAAACGCTGTTCTTAAAAACCGTGAAATCATGGGCGCTACTAACCCTGCTGAAGCACTAGCTGGTACTTTACGTGCAGACTACGCTGATAGCATCGACGAAAACGCTGTTCACGGTTCTGACGCTGTTGAATCTGCTGCTCGCGAAATCGCGTACTTCTTCGCTGACGAAGAGCTTTGCCCACGTACTCGTTAATTCGAGTTTTACAGTTAACGCTGTAATGCAAAGTAAGAAAAGGGCTTTCGAGCCCTTTTTTAGTCATTACGTAAAGTATCCTTAAATGCATTTTTGATATTTTACTTAATGATTAAAGTGGGTGAATTGTGTACAATTCGCCCTTGTAAATTTTATCTCCACCGTCACCGATTGAGGTTGTTTCATGACCGAGCAAAAAAAGATTAACTTATTAGATTTAAACCGAGATGCAATGCGCGAGCTATTTGTATCATTCGGTGAAAAGCCATTTCGTGGCGACCAGGTGATGAAATGGATTTATCATTTTGGCGTTGATAACTTTGACGACATGAGCAACGTTAATAAAAAGCTTAAAGAAAAGCTTAAAAACGAATGCGAAATTGTTGCGCCAGAAATCTCTGTACGCCAACAAGCAAGCGACGGCACAATTAAGTACGCATTAGTGCTTGATGGCGGCCAAGAAGTTGAAGCTGTATGGATCCCAGAAAAAGACCGCGCCACCTTGTGTGTATCTTCGCAAGTGGGTTGTGCCCTTGAGTGTACGTTTTGTTCAACTGCGCAACAAGGCTTTAACCGTAACCTTAAAGTGTCTGAAATTATTGGCCAAGTTTGGCGTGTAGCTAAAGACATAGGCCTTGATGGCAACAGCGAAAAACGCCCAGTTACCAACGTAGTAATGATGGGTATGGGCGAGCCCCTACTTAATATTAAAAACGTAGTGCCGGCAATGGAACTAATGATGGATGACTGGGGCTTTGGCTTATCTAAGCGCCGCGTAACATTAAGTACCTCAGGGGTTGTGCCTGCGCTTGATTTATTAAAAGAAAAAATAGACGTAGCACTTGCTATTTCTCTTCACGCTCCCGATAACGCTCTGCGTGACGTACTTGTACCAATTAATAAAAAGTACCCAATTGAAGAATTTTTAGCCGCGTGTCGTCGTTATATCGATGGCTCTAAAGCAAATAAAGACGTGACTATTGAATACGTTATGCTAAATGGCGTTAACGACAGCACCGACCAAGCACATGAGCTGGTTAAAACGCTTAAAGGTACACCTTCTAAAGTTAACCTTATTCCGTTTAACCCGTTCCCGGGTAACGAATACACACGCTCTAGCAACAGCCGTATTGACCGTTTTTCTAAGGTTTTACAAGCTGCGGGTATTACGTGTATTGTGCGCCGTACTCGTGGTGACGATATTGACGCCGCCTGTGGGCAATTAGCCGGCGATGTTGTTGACCGTACTAAACGTATGGCGAAAAAGAAAATGCGTGACGATAACGCAATTAGCGTAAATATCCAGCAAGCATAAGCCTGTAACCACCCTGCGTATATTCCCTGTGCAGGGTGGTTAAGTTGTTTATTTTTAAATAAATGATGCAACACTAAGGGTTTTAGGTAAGATAGGCGCTATGGATAGAAAAACAGAGACAAGGTAATGCGATCTTTACTTGCTTTAACACTTTCAACACTTGCCCTTACAGGGTGCGTAAGTGAAAGTAGTTATAACGGCAGTGACAAACCCGTCGTCGAAAACAAAATCAATAATGCAGGCGCAGCACGCACTCGTATCGCCCTCGCTTTACAATACTTAGAAACTGGCAACAACTCGCAAGCAAAGTATAACCTTGAGCGAGCTATAGAATTTGCCCCAAATCTACCTGAAGTACATTACTCTCTTGCTTATTATTACCAACAAGTAGGCGAAAAAGAGCGTGCCGATAAAGCCTATCAAAAAGCATTAGCAATTAAGCCTGACGATCCGAACACGCTTAATAACTACGGTGTGTTTTTATGTAGTATTGAAGAGTATGACCGCGCGACCGATCAGTTTTTAAAAGCAATTGATATTCCAAGCTATATTCGCGTTGCCGAAAGCTACGAAAACCTTGCATTATGTGCCATAGAATTTAACGACTTTGAAAATGCAGAGAGTTACTTTAAACAAGCGCTTAATCACAGCTCGCAACGTACATCGACCCTAATAAGCTTAGCCGCCCTTTTTTATGCCAAAAGCGATTTACATAAAGCCAGCGAAGTATTAAAGCGCCATGACGACACCGGCCGAGTGTCTGCACGTGCTTTATTGCTTGGTTATTTAATTAAGCAGCGCATGGGCAGAATAGAAGAAGCAGAAAAAATTGCCGCCACCATAATGCAAACTTACCCAACAAGTAAACAAGCCTATGCTATTCGTGATAATCGTACTAAACAAACTGAGTTTGAAATACTGCGCGAAAAATACCGTAAAGCGCAACTCGAGGAGCTTCAAGAGCAGTATGGCGAAGAGCAAATCAGTGTTGAGCAACCAAAAATTAAAATTATCCGAAAAAAGCGCCCAACTACCGATAATTCGACCAGCTTAATTTCTCCAGGGGTTGAGCCTTCAAGCCCAGTATTAAATGAGACGGCAAAAGCACAGGCAACCATTGCCGCAGCAAACAAACAAAAAACCGTAGCTGAGCAAAATGATGACGCTGCCACTTTCACGCCAGCGGCTCAACCAACGCAGGCTGAAGTAGTTACAACAACAAAAGCAGTAGTGCCAGCTGCGGCAGCGGCTCCAACCGTAACAAATACTGCCCAAGTAGCAACTACAACATCTGCGCCTGCAGAATCTAATACAGATACCGCAGCGGTGCTTTTGGCTTTAACAACGGCTCACCAAGCGCAACAAACGTCTACACCCACAGCTGAGCCGCCAAAAGCCGTCGCTAAACAAACACCCAAAGATGATGACGAAGTAAAAATAATTTCATTTGGTGCGCCCAAACAAGCTAACTTTAACACCCCACAAAATACACGCCCTGCTGAAAATGGCCCACAGAATACGGGCTTAAATAATTCGGTAGTATTTTATGAGGCTAAAAAAGACAGTGCGGTATTTAGTAATAATCCATACAGCGACAGTAACGACATTACACTAAAAAACTACCAACCAAGTGTAAAACAAGAGCCTCCCATGCTTAATCCAAAAGTCCCCCCTTTAAAGGTGCCTTTTCATATTATTGAGTTTGGTGAAAACCTATTTAGCATTTCAGTGCGATACAATGTTAAACTACAAAAACTCCTGCAGTGGAATGGTCTAAAGGAGTCGGATCGCGTTATCAACGGAAGTAAAATTTATTTAAACGATCCTAATATTTATTACGAGATTAAAGCTGGCGATACCCTTTACGACATAGCTACCCAGCGGCATGTATTAATTGATGAATTAATGCGATGGAATAAATTAAGCCCAGATATAGAACTTACACCTGGGCACAGACTATTACTAGTGGATCCAAATTCGTACCTATTATGACAGAAGAAACTACGCAACAAAGCGATGAGCCAAGTGTTGGGCAACTATTAAAAGCGCACCGAGAGCAGGCTAATGTAAGCTTAGAGTCACTTACTGGCCCACTTAAGCTTTCTATTTCTCAGCTGCAACGCTTAGAAAGCGATCAGTACCAAACGTTAGGCCCAATTACCTTTGTAAAAGGCTACATTAAAAACTATTGCCGTGAACTACACGTCGATAGCGCCCCTATATTAGCTAAATTGCCTGCACCGCCCGAGCCTACAAAGCCGGCTAACATGCAAAGCTTTTCGCGCCGCACAGAAAAAGAAGCCCATGACAGCCGTCTAATGCTGGTGAGCTACATTATTTTAGCCATTGTTATTGGCTCATCTGCCTTATGGTTTTGGCAAAATGCTACGCCTATCGATGAGCAAACAAGCACAATCAATATTGAAAATTCAATTTTAGATAACCAGCAAAATAACAACGCGCTAAATAACGAAAGCGAGAACACCTCGCAAATGCCAGCAACACAGGCAGTTGAGCGCACACCGGCTGTAATGCCTTTAAGTGCTGAACAAGCCCCCTTAAGTGAAGCCGTTAATGCCACTGCGCCTATTGCCGCTAGCACCCAAACAGCCACTAACGAGCCCGACACGCAAAGTAACACCAGTACAATTAACATGGTGTTTAACGATGAGAGCTGGGTAGAAATACACGATGGCGAAGGTGAGCGCATAGCATTTGGCGTAAAAAAAGCAGGCTATAAAATGGCTGTAAGCGGCACCCCGCCTTTTTCAGTTGTGCTGGGTAAGCACGACGTAGTTAGTGTTTCTCTAAACGGCGAACCAGTTGATATTTCTGGTTATCCTAAAAATCGTTTAGCCAAATTTAAATTACCATTAGCAGAGTAGTCGCTATGTTTTCAGAATCTCCAATTAAACGCAGAAAATCAACCCGCATCAATGTAGGCAACGTGCCTATTGGTGACGGTGCCCCTATTGCCGTGCAGTCGATGACCAATACCGACACCATGGATATAGATGCCACGGTAGCGCAAATCCAAGCAATACAAGATGCCGGCGCCGATATAGTGCGTGTATCTGTACCAACTATGGATGCAGCAGAAGCGTTTAAAAGTATAAAAGAGCAAGTTAGTATACCGCTTGTAGCCGATATTCACTTTGATTACCGCATAGCGTTAAAAGTGGCAAAATATGGCGTAGATTGCCTACGTATAAACCCAGGGAATATAGGCAGTGAAGAGCGTATTAGAGCCGTTGTAGACTCTGCACGCGAGCATAATATCCCTATTCGTATTGGTGTAAATGGCGGCTCATTAGAGCGCGACCTACAAGAAAAATACGGCGAGCCAACTCCCGAGGCATTACTTGAATCAGCAATGCGCCATGTAGATATATTACGCCGCCTTGATTTTGACCAATTTAAAATATCGGTAAAAGCATCAGACGTATTTTTAGCTGTAGGCGCTTATCGTTTACTTGCTAAAGAAATAGATCAACCCCTGCATTTAGGGATCACCGAAGCCGGCGGTATGCGCTCAGGCTCGGTTAAATCGGCTGTAGGTTTAGGCATGTTACTTGCCGAAGGTATTGGCGATACGCTACGTGTATCACTTGCTGCCGACCCAGTTCAAGAAATCAAAGTAGGTTTTGATATTTTAAAATCGCTGCGTATACGCTCTCGCGGTATTAACTTTATTGCATGCCCTAGCTGCTCACGTCAAGAGTTTGATGTAGTGAGCACCATGAACCAGCTTGAAGAGCGCCTAGAAGATGTTGTTGAGCCAATGTCTGTTTCGGTAATTGGTTGTGTCGTTAACGGCCCAGGCGAAGCCCTTGTTAGTGATATTGGCCTTGCCGGTGCAAACCGCCGCTCAGGTTTATACATTAATGGCGAGCGTCAAAAAGCGCGTATTGATAACAACAACATTGTTGACCAGCTTGAAGGCTACGTGCGCGACTTTATTGCTCAAAAAGAGCAGCAAACACCTATCGACATTAAAATAGTCGAATAAATACCGTATAAAGCGCCAAACCACGTTGTTTGGCGTTTACCTTTATAGCTAGAGGATACCCAAACGACCCCAAGGTACAGAATTCAGCGTTTCACAGGCTCTTAATATCAAGGCGTTACTTTGCAAGAATGGCAATCCCTTTTAAAAAGTAACAACGATGAGAGTAAGTGTCTGTGAACCGCCCAACGGGTTGGTTTAAAAGCGATTTATACTGCGTTATTGATTTTAACAATAGAACCACTATTACTTTCAATCAATGCCTTGCCTAAATCGCTTTTAATTCAAACGACGCTCGCATCATGGGGTCATTTGGGTATATAATGACGGGTCAATTTTTAGCATTCTTGTTGTGTAAGCATTTTTTTATTACACATAAACAGTAATTAGGATTTATCAGTGGCAAAACAAATTCAGGCAGTTCGCGGTATGAACGATTGTCTGCCGGGCGACACGCAAGTTTGGCAGAAAGTAGAAAACATTTTACGCGAGACAGTAGCATCGTTCGGTTATCAAGAAATTCGTTTTCCTATTGTAGAATCAACCGACTTATTTAAACGCTCTATTGGTGAAGTAACCGATATAGTAGAAAAAGAAATGTATACCTTTGCCGATCGTAACGGCGACATGCTAACCCTTCGCCCAGAAGGCACCGCAGTGTGTGTACGTGCAGGTAACCAAAATGGCTTGCTTTATAACCAAGAGCAGCGCCTGTGGTACATGGGCCCGATGTTTCGTCATGAGCGCCCTCAAAAAGGCCGCTACCGTCAGTTTCACCAATTTGGTTTAGAAACATTTGGTATTGCCACAGCCGACATAGACGCAGAAGTTATTTTACTTACCGCGCAATTATGGAAAGCATTTGGCATTAACGAACACGTACGTTTAGAGCTTAACTCGTTAGGCTCTAACGAAGCACGTGCTGATTACCGCGATGCACTCGTTGCCTACCTTGAACAGCATACCGACGTGCTTGATGAAGATTCAAAGCGCCGTATGTACTCAAACCCATTACGTGTACTTGATAGCAAAAACCCAGACGTGCAAGCAATCTTAGTGGATGCGCCTAAATTGTCTGAGCATTTAGATGCTGAATCAAAAGAACATTTTGCAAATTTATGTGAACGTTTAGACGCAGCTGGCGTCATATACACGGTTAATGAAAAGTTAGTACGTGGTTTAGACTACTACAACCGCACCGTATTTGAATGGGTAACAGATAGCCTAGGTGCACAAGGTACAGTGTGTGCTGGCGGACGCTACGATGGCTTAGTTGAGCAACTTGGCGGCAAAGCAACGCCCGCAGTTGGTTTCGCTATGGGTCTAGAGCGCTTAGTACTGTTACTCCAAGCACTTGAGTGTGTAGGTGACATTCGCCGTAATGCTGATGTATATTTAGCGGCAATGGGCGACAAAGCCAGCGTACAAGCCCCTGCCATTGCAGCGCAACTACGTAGCGACGTACCCGGTTTACGCGTTATGGTGCATGCCGGTGGCGGTAACTTTAAAAAACAACTAAAACGAGCTGATAAAAGCGATGCACTAGTGGCTGTTATTATTGGCGAAGATGAATTAGAAAAAGGCGTTGTGACCATAAAATATTTACGTGAGCGTAAAGAGCAAGTCACACTAGAATTAGAACAAGCTAAAGCGCTATTAGCTGAGCTTATCAATAGCTAAGCTAACTTAAGAGGTAATAATGGACATTTATTCAACAGAAGAACAACAAGCAGAAGCCATTAAGCGCTTTTTTCGCGAAAACGGTATTTCACTTGCGCTAGGTGTAATTGTAGGTTTAGGCGGCTTATACGGTTGGAAAGCATACAACCAAAACCAAATTACAACTGCTGAGCAAGCGTCTGACGAATATACAACACTTGTTCAAAGTGACGATGTACTTGGCGCAGCCGATACATTCATTAAAAACAACCAAGACACAAGCTATGCAACTTTAGCCGCTTTTGTTGCGGCAAAAGACGCTGTTGATGCAAAAAAATTAGACCTTGCTAGCGAAAAACTTAGCTGGATTGTTACAAACGCCCAAAGCGAAGAGCTTAAAGCCATTGCCATTACGCGTTTAGCACGTATTCAACTTGCGCAAAGTAAATTTGACGAAGCCCTAAGTACATTAAACTCACCCCTACCTGAGGCATATAACGCCAATGTAGCTGAGCTAAAAGGCGATATTTACATTGCACAAGGTAATAAAGACCAAGCTCGCACTGCGTATCAAGCAGCTGCCGATGCAGGCGGGTTAACAACAAACCCTTTATTACAAATTAAATTAGACGACCTAGCAGTAACTAGCCCAGCGGCATAAGGTTTTAGGTATGAAAAAAATAACAACAGCAACTCTCGCACTGTGCATGGCAACGCTAATGGGTTGTTCATCAAGTGATGACGAAGACGAGTTAGTACTTCCTGAAATTGTTAATCAATTTGAAACAGACGTAGTGTGGCAAGAGTCGGTTGGCAGTGGTGTAGAACATTATTTTTCTCGCTTATCGCCTGCTGTATACAAAGACACTATTTATGTAGCTAGCCGCGAAGGCCAAATTGAAGCGCTTTCGCTTACCAATGGCGACACGTTATGGGAAACCGACGTACGTGAAGATTTATCGTTTTGGCCATGGTCAGATAACGGCACAGCAAAATTATCAGGCGGTATATTACAAGCTTATGGTAAAATTTACGTAGGCTCTGAGCACGGATTTATTATTGCCCTTGACCGCGAAACGGGTGAAGAAGTATGGCGTAAAAATGTGCCAGGCGAAGCGTTATCAAAACCAGCTGCGGGCGATGGTCTAATTTTTGTTAATTTAGGCTCGGGTAAACTATTAGCGCTGCACCCAGATACAGGCGAAGAACGCTGGAACTTTGAACAAGAAGTACCACCGCTTACATTGCGTGGCCAAAGCTCGCCAACAGTTGCAAACGGTGGTGTGTTAGTAGGCTTAGAGACAGGTAAATTAAGTGTACTCATTTCTGAGAGCGGTTATTCAGCATGGAGTGCAGAAATTGCCGTTGCTAAAGGCGCATCAGAATTTGAGCGTTTGGTTGATGTAGACACACAACCAATTATTAGCGGCCCTTACGCCTATGCCATTGCATACAACGGTAACCTAGCAGCGGTAGATATTCGCTCAGGCAATGTTGTATGGAAACGTGAATACAGCAGCTACCGCGAAATAGCGATGGATGCACAAACTATTTACTTAGTAGATAGCGAAGGCGTAATTTACGCATTAGATAAAAATTCAGGTATTGAACGTTGGAGCCAACCCGCTCTACGTGGTTGGTACCTAACAGGCCCTGCAGTTGCAGGTAGCCACTTAGCTTTAGGTGACCAAGAAGGTAACCTACATTGGCTAAACAAAGACACTGGCGAGTTAGTATCTCGTGAAGAATTTGACAGCTCAGGCTTTTTTGTTGAGCCGGTTGTAGCCGACGACAAGCTAATTTTATACACCCGTGATGGTGAAGTTAGTGTGGTAAACACCCCTAACTAACTAGCTAACACTTAAAGGTTTTTTGTAAGGCTTCGCACTGCGAAGCCTTTTGTTGTTTTTTAAAGAGGTAGTTTATGCTTCCCGTGATCGCTCTAGTTGGGCGACCCAATGTGGGCAAATCCACATTATTTAACCGTTTAACACGTACTCGTGATGCACTCGTAGCCGATTTTCCAGGTTTAACACGAGATAGAAAATATGGCCAAGCTAATTACGATGGCTATGAATTTATCGTGGTAGACACGGGTGGTATTGATGGCTCTGAAGAAGGCATCGAAACCGAAATGGCCGACCAGTCGTTACTTGCCATTGAAGAAGCCGATATTGTGTTGTTTTTGGTTGATGCCCGCGTAGGCATGACCGTTGCTGACCAAGCCATTGCTAATCACTTGCGCAAGCAAGAGAAAAAAAGCTTTGTGGTTGCCAACAAAACAGATGGCATTGACGCCGACTCAAACTGTGCAGAATTTTATCAATTATCATTAGGTAATATTCACCATATTGCAGCAGCACATGGGCGTGGTATTACACAGCTTTTAGAGCACACTTTACAGCCTGTAATTGCAGAGCTTGCAGCACTAGATGAAGACGTTGCTGATGACGATGAAGAGTTAATCGACCTTTATCAAGAAGCTGAAGGCGACGATACAGACCACCAAGCGTTTGCCGATAAACCAGTAAAACTGGCTATTATTGGCCGCCCTAACGTAGGTAAGTCTACACTTACAAACCGTATACTCGGTGAAGAACGTGTAATTGTATACGATATGCCAGGCACCACCCGCGACTCTATTTATATTCCGATGACTCGTAACGACAAAGAATATATTTTAATAGATACCGCAGGTGTTCGTAAGCGTAAAAAAGTAAGCGACGTAGTTGAAAAGTTCTCAGTAATTAAAACGCTTCAAGCTATTGAAGATGCAAACGTTGTATTACTGGTTGTTGATGCTCGCGATGGTATTTCTGATCAAGACTTAAGCTTATTAGGTTTTGCGCTTAACTCAGGTCGTTCATTGGTTATTGCCGTGAACAAATGGGATGGGCTTGATGATTACGTTAAAGATCGCATTAAAACAGAGCTTGATCGCCGTTTAGGTTTTATTGATTTTGCACGCTTGCACTTTATATCTGCACTTCACGGTACAGGTGTTGGCCATTTATTTGAATCGGTTGATGAAGCGTACGAGTCAGCAACTAAACGTATTAGCACCGCAATGCTACGCCGTATTATGGACATGGCACAGGCCGATCATCAGCCGCCACTTGTTCGTGGTCGTCGTGTTAAGCTTAAATATGCGCATGCCGGTGGTTATAACCCGCCACGTATTGTAATTCACGGTAACCAAGTTCACGATTTACCCGATAGCTACAAACGCTACCTGATGAACTACTACCGTAAAGCACTTAAAATTATGGGCACCCCAATCAAAATTGAATTTAGAGAAGGTGATAACCCATTTGCAGGGCGTACTAACAAAGTAACGCTTTCGCAAAAACGTAAAATACGTGCCTTTGCAAAAGAAAACCGTAATAAATAAACGGCATAAGCGTTAATTTATTACAAAAAACGGCGTACTTTTTAGTACGCCGTTTTTTTATGCTTTATACCAATTAGTTTAATTAAGTGATCTATTTTGAGGCTTGGTATTAAAGATTAAGTAATGCCAATTGCACCAACCGCTCAACGGTGGTGTCTTGGCTATTTTTAGGCGCTTTCGGGTAATACTTAGATTTTGGCGGCTTAATAGATATAAACCCATGATTGGTGGCCATTTCGTGCGCTAACAGTTTTCGCTCTTTGGGTGTTAAATGGTTTTCGTGTATTTTTGCAAGCTCCCCACTATCAAGCCATATGCCAGCGCAACCTGGGCACTCGTCTATTTCAACAACTTTGAGCGGTGAAAAAAACCGGCGCATCATTACTATGCTTGGGCACTTTGGGCAATTTACTCGCGATGATACATCGCCCTCACCTTCAATGTAATTACTCAAATACTTAATTAGAACCTGACCATGCTTTAACTCAGGCGAGCTAAACTTAAAAATTTGGCTGTTATCAAAAAATACGCCGCCTTGCGCTGACGTAAAAACAGTAATCCCGCCAATTAATAACGGCTCAAGAGAGGTATTTGTGCGTGGGCATAACATTCTAAAATCCTTTTATTTTAATACTTAACTTACACTACTTTACTCAAGTGCTTTATGAATAAGCCCAACAAGCGGCGCTGGTAATGTAATATTACCTGCAAGTACAAACTCATGCGCGTCGTCTGACATTTTTTGCCATGTACGGCGAATAATACCTATCCATTTTTGCTCATCGTAATCAGGCTTACTATTAGCAAACCCGAGCATGTAATGCTCAATAAATACCAGGCTTGCTACGTCTTCTACTAATTGGCTGTCTGGGTTACGTTTAATATTTTTTTTAGCAACTGCATCGTACACTCTGTTTTGCTCAGCATCGCTGTACCCTGCTTGCTGCATAAGCGCAACAACGCTACTGGCATGAAATATATAAAGCGCACTGCGCCACTGATGATAGCCTTGCTTGTTCATTGCAAAGTCGCTACGCGGCGACTTCCAACGTTGTATATGCTGCCCACGCACTGCAATTTGCATAAGCTCGTCAGCACCTGGGTTAAATCGGCTAAGCATATCGCTCATACGCTGTGAGTATAAATACTCTTTAGGAACACTCTCCCCATTAAATTGCTCACTGTTTGGGTCTTGGTTGTTTGCTTCATCAATTAAGGCGATTACTTTATTAAACATGACGGTCATTTTTTATAATAAGTTTTAATCATTCTAAACGCTGATAAAACAATAAACTAGTGCGCCACTCAGTTATGCAGTGAAATTTGCTCAACCATAATATAAAACCAATAAATACAGGTTGTAAAAGTAAGCGCATTGATTAAGTTAACTTGGTACTATATTGAGCACAAATTAAAATAAAAAAGCGCGACTAACTCGCCAATAACGGATCACTATGTTTAAAAAACGTATTTTAGCTATTTGCTTAGCAGCCACCTCGCTACCAAGCCTTGCCGACAGTAACAGCGATTTAAAAACCATTATTGATAACCACTGGCAAAATGCCAAAGCTGAAAAAATATTTTTTCGAACCGATCCAGACGGTTGGAAACCAAACGGCACATTACCAAATTGGAGCGAGCAAGCCATTGCTAAGCGCCAAGCGTATAACAACAATGTACTAAAAAGCTTAGCCAACATTGATCCAAAAACGCTCAACAAGGATCAGCTAATGAACTACCGCTTATTTAAATATGAGCGAGAAACCGAGCAGCAAAGCTACCTTTATCAAGATAAGTATTTTCCGGTAAATTTTTTAAGTGGCTGGCATACCTACTTTGCAGAAGCACCCGCTAATATGGCTTTTTTAACAGCTGATGATTACAACGCATTTTTAATCAGCCTTGCCGACTACCCGCGCTTTAATCAGCAAAATATTGATTTAATGAAAGAAGGGATAAAAACAGGATTTACCCATTACTGTAAAACCTTTGAAAATTACAGCCAAAGCATTAGCGCGCACATAGTTAAAAACCCCGAAAACAGCGCCCTTTACGAGCCCTTTACGCGTATACCTAATACCTTTAGTACAGCGCAAAAATCAAACTTAAAACAAAAAGCCCAAGCCGTAATTAAAGATAAAGTAATTCCTGCGTATCAGCATTTTTACGACTTTTTTGAAAATGACTATATGCCACATTGTAGAGCGCAGCCGGGCATAGCAAGCGTTAAAGGCGGGCTTGACTACTACAAGTACACAGTTAATTACTACACCACAACAAACGCCACACCTAAACAAATACACCAACTAGGCCTTAAAGAAGTCGCGCGTATTAAAGCGCAAATGCAAAATATTATTGATGAAGTAGGCTTTGATGGCACCTATAGTGAGTTTTTAGAATTTTTAGCAACCGATGAGCAATTTTACGCAAAAGACGCGCAAGACTTGCTAGAAAAAACCGCGTTTATAACGCAAAAAATGTATGGCAAATTGCCCACTTACTTTGGCCACTTACCGCGTAACACCTTTACTATTAAGGGCTCAGCAAGTCGTGGTGCGTTTTATATGCCACCACCAGATAACCGCTCACCAGGTACTTACTTTTTAGCCTCAACACCTAAACTGCAGCCTTTATATAATTTAGAAGCACTTAGTCTGCACGAAGCCATACCTGGGCACCATTTACAAAACGCCATTGCTATGGAGCTAAATGTCCCCGAATTTAGACGCACACTTAGCCACTCTGCATTTGGCGAAGGTTGGGCACTATACACAGAACGCTTAGGTAAAGAAGCTGGTTTTTATCAAAGCTCATACAGCGATTTTGGCCGTTTAGGCTACGAAATGTGGCGTGCGGTGAGGCTTGTTGTTGATACCGGCATTCATGCCTTTGGTTGGAGCCGCCAAAAAGCAATTGATTACTTAGCCAGTCACACCGCTTTACCACAAAGTGCGGTGGAGGATCAGATAGATCGTTACATTTCATGGCCAGGCCAAGCGCTCTCATACAAAATGGGCGAAATAAAAATACGCGAACTGCGCGCAAAAGCCGAAAAAGAACTCGGCGCTCAATTTGATATACGCAGCTTTCACGACACTGTTATTGGCCAAGGCTCATTGCCTATGGCAGTGCTTGAAGACGTTATAAACGATTGGATAGCAGAGCAAAAACCAGTAAGTTAAAACACGACTTTTAAGCACTAAAGGGCGGTAAGTTTATCGCCCTTTACAAAACCGCATTAAACACCTCAAAACTAATCCCTACCCGCTTTTGCTTCGTAAACTTAATGATTACAAAAACCAGAGCATGAGTATGAGCAAACGCATTTTATATTGGCTACAAAACGATTTACGCCTAACCGACAACCCAATTTTGAGTGACCTTGTGTTGCAGCAATGCGCGCTTGATATTGTATTTGTTATTAACCCGCACTGGTTTAAAAATAATAATTACCAACAAAAACCTTACGGCATACACAAACAGCAGTTTTTGATGCAAAGCTTGTACGAGCTACAACAAACACTTATTGAGCGCGGGCAAACCCTGCATGTGCTTGAGGGCGAACCCGTATCGCTTTTAAAAGCGCGTATTAATGAGCAAAATATTGATGAAGTGGTATACAGCGAACAATTTGGCGTGTACGAGCAACGCCAAATAAACTTACTCAAAGCATATTGCCCCAATACACAATTTACAGGAACGCAGCAAGACACGCTCTTTAAGCAAAGTGACCTCCCCTTTGATTTAAGCGAATTACCTAAACACTTTACCCCGTTTCGTAAAAAGGTAGAGGCCGCCAATAGCCCCATTACACCTTCTACTTTGCCAAACGGTTTGCTGCCTAAGCCAATAACTTTATGCGCAAAAAAACCTCTAGAACGTATAACAAATAAAGGCGTAATGCATGGCGGGCTTAACAGTGCGCAAGCTCATTTAAAACAATACTTTGCAGGCACAATGCCAAGTACTTATAAAACGACTCGCAACGAGCTTGATGGTTTTAACAACACCACCAAATTTAGTACTTGGCTTGCCTTTGGCTGTATAAGTGCAAAACAAGTTTACAAAGCCGTAGAAAATTACGAGCAATGCAATACGGCAAACGAGTCTACTTATTGGATTAAGTTTGAATTGCTATGGCGAGAGTATTTTAAATGGCACGCACTTAAAGCAGGTAACAACCTGTTTAGCTTTAAAGGGCAAAAACAAACTAAACCGCTTACTACTTTTACACCTACACGCTTTGCTGCTTGGTGTAACGGCACAACGCCATACCCGCTTGTAAATGCCATTATGGAAGAACTAAACACTACGGGTTACATTTCAAACCGAGCACGGCAAATTGCAGCAAGCTGTTTAGTAAACGAGCTTGGCCTTGATTGGCGATACGGCGCAGCCTATTTTGAGCAGCAACTTATTGATTACGATGTAGCAGCAAACTGGGGCAACTGGCAGTACATAGCCGGTGTGGGGGTTGACCCGCGTGGCGGCCGCCACTTTAATATACAAAAGCAAACCGCGCAGTTTGATCCAAATGGTGTTTATACCAATAAATGGCACGGGCACAGTAATAAAACACAGCAGCTCGATCACTTAAACGAAGTAGATTGGCCTATTTAAGCCAATCTCCCTCCACCAGGTTATATTTAAAACAGCTGCGCAATGCCTACATTAATGGCAAAGCCAGCTAAGGTTAAAAACAAAAATAAACAGCCTGCTAATAACAGTGGCTTTATACCCGCTTGGCGAATAGCGCCAACATGTGTACGCAGCCCAAGTGCGACCATGGCAATGGTAAGTAGTATATTGTCAAACCATATAATAGCGTTTGTAGTTCCTTGCGGAATAACCGATAACGAATGCACGCCACTTGCCACTATAAATAACACTGCAAACCAAGGGATTGTAATACCTGCTTTTTGCCCGCCGCCATGTGCGTTTATGTTTGCATGCTTTTTACTTTGCCAAAACGATAAGCCTACTAAAAATGGCGCAAGCATCATTACGCGTAGCATTTTTTCTATCACGGCGGTGTCAGCCGCATTGGCACTTACCGCAGTCCCTGCTGCTACCACTTGCGCAACTTCATGAATGGTTGAACCAACAAAAATACCGTACGCATGCTCACTCACACCCATATATTCAAACATAATTGGGTAGGCAAACATACTTAACGTGCCAAACACCACAACCGTTGCCACCGCTACAGATACTTTATGCGCTTGTGCTTTTATAACTGACTCAGTTGCCATTACCGCTGCGGCGCCACAAATAGAGCTACCCGCACCTATTAGTATGGTTGTTTGTTCATCAAGCTTAAAAGCTCGCTTACCTAGCTGTACTGCTAATATAAACGTACCAAGCAGCATTACCACATCGGTTAATAGGCCATGCCAGCCCACACCCGCTACTTGCGCAAAAGTAATTCTAAACCCAAATAAAATAACGCCCGCTTTGAGTAATATACTTTTAGCGTAATCAACGCCTACATCTGTACGCGTAGCTATACGCGAAAACACACTATTACCCACAATAATGCCAAGCACAATACCAATTGTTAAGGAGCTAAATTGCGCACTTTGCATTATAGGTAACTTACTTAATGCAACAGATGCCCCCGCTAACACAACCACCAGCAGCATACCTAACCACCAGCGCGTATCGCCGTATTGCTTAGTATTAATACCTATAGGCTGAAAACTATTTTTAATAGCGCTAAGCATAATATTCCCTCACTTAAACCAAGTTGATGTGTTGACTTAATTGTAAGAAAGCTCAAAATATAACTCCAATATATTAAAATCATGATTTGATAACTTAAAGTTATACAATTTAGAGTTATGCAATTTAAGGTTATACAATGAACTTACATGCGCTTAGGGTGTTTTATACAGTGGCTAAATTGGGTAGCTTTTCAGGCGCAGCCGAAGCGCTTTTTATAAGCCAGCCCGCTGTTTCTAAAGCGCTAAAAGAGCTAGAGCATCAGTTAAATATTCAACTTATTGAACGTGCATCTAAGGGTAAAAAGCTCACCTTAAGCGAAGGCGGCCAAGCTTTGTATGATCACGCCCGCAGTATTTTTGCTATCGAAAAAGCCGCCATTGACGATATTAAGTCGCGCACAGGGCTTAAGCGCGGTACATTAGTTATAGGCACCAGCACCACCATTGCCAGTTATTGGCTACCGCCTTATTTAGCCAAATTTTGTGCGCAGTACCCGCATATAAAAGTAGAAGTACAAGTGGCTAATACCGCGCAAATTGAGCACGCATTGCTAGAATGCACTATAGATTTAGCGCTGGTTGAAGGCACACCTACCGAGCAACATATAATAAGTAAGCACTGGCAAAATGATTTGATGAGTGTGGTTATACCGAGCAACTTTAAGCCCACTAAAGACTTAAAAGCATGGTTAAACGAGCAGTTTTGGCTACTGCGCGAGCCAGGCTCTGGCACGTTAGAAATGTCTGTAAAGTTATTAGCAGAGCATGGCGTACAAGCAGAGCAAAGTATGCAATTAGGCAGCAACGAAGCAATAGCAAGAGCTGTTGCTCAAGGTATGGGGGTCGCTTTATTGCCAAACGTAGTCACAGAAGATTTAGTGCAGTTAGGTAAATTAACACGCCTGAGCCAAAAAAATAACGAGCAACTCTCTCGGCCGCTATACCAACTGCATTATAAAGACAGACCGTCTTCGCATGCTGCGCAAGCATTCGAAAAAAGTTTATTTAGTGCTCAATTTTTAAATGAGTGAATTTAACGCGCGTCGTAAATTTACATAAACGTTAAAGCGAGCGTTGATAACTCGTGATGTGTGAGACAGTTTGTCCTCTATCGCTTATGTTTGTTAGGGTTTTGTGAGCTCATAAGCACGAGCTATAACTAAAGGAAAAAAATCTCCGCCTAAAATTACTGCCCATTGCCCACAACCAAAACGTTCAATACGATTTGCATCTGTCAATACATTACGTAAATTATCAGGGGAAGCATTATCTATATTTGAAATGATATTTTTTACTTCTTTTGGGTCATAATCAATTTTTAACCACGGAGGGGAACATAGACTATTCATAAATTCAGAAATAACTTCAGGATAATTAGGGTAGCCACTAGAACTATCAATATCAGGTAATGCCTGCTTAGCTAACCTAAAGTTTTCTTCAAGCTTTTCTACATCACTTTTTAAAAACATACTTCCTCCTTAAAAAAACAAAGGGGTAAAATCCTGACCTCTCATATTGAAATACTAAGAGATCATTCATAACAGCCCACAAGCTAACTTATAAGTCTATTAGGCTGAATCAGTAAGCTCTCATAGCCCCAAGCTCTACTCACAAACCCTGCGTTAAATCTTGTGCCAGTGTGCCCGTTGGTTTTTCAATTACGCGTACTAACTCTTTACCATTATCTTTTACTATAAACGTTGGCGTGTATTGCAAGTCGTGCGCCTGTGCTATTCCGGCGTCGTCTTGCTTGTTGTAACCCACGGCCACATATTTAACGCTTGCAAGCTCTACCTTTGATTCATCAAGTAACTTAATAAGCTTTGGTACTTCGCGCTGGCTGTCGTGACACCAAGTGCCAAATAATACAACTAATGCCTTGCCTTCTAGCTTTTGCATTAAGGCTATATCTTGCTCGGTTGGCGTAAATGCGTTGTACTGCTTATTAAACTTATCGTAATCGTTTAATAGTACATCAGTTGTAATATCGCCCGAAAATGGCGCAGTAGCGGCATTACTTACAAGCGGCATGCTTAACGCGCACAATAAAATTAATTGTTTAAACATAAGGTTAAAGTAACTTTTAAAGTGAGTAATTAAGCTCACTATACTGAATATTACTGAATGTTTACACATTGTTTGCACCTTCTATTTTTATAGTTTGCCCACTTTAATAAAATAATAAGCGTGCATACATGAATATAAAACCTTTTATATTTTATTCAGTTATCGCCTCTACTACATTTTTATATGGCTGTGGCGGTACTGAGCAAACAACCGATAGCAGCACAGAGCAAACTGACTCATCATCAACAACCACCTCAACGGGCTTAGTTATTAACGAAATTGTCGCAAGCCCAAGCGATACCACCTACGACTGGATTGAGCTATACGCCACTGAAGATATAGCCGACTTATCGGTATTTTCACTTGTTGATGATAACGCCGACAGAGAGCCTCAAGCTTTACCCGCAGTAGCGCTTTCCCAAGGTGAATTTATTGTTATTCAAGCCATTGATGAAACCGACACGCCGCCCGATAGCGGTTATTACGTTGCCTTTAAACTAGGGAGCGACGATGCGGTTACGTTATATGAGGACGGCACTGCGGTGTCTGTACTTGATTGGGAAGAAGGCGAAGCCGCTGAAGGCTTTAGTTACGGCTTATACACCGATGGCACCGGCACCGCGCAAACACTAACGCCAACAGAGGGCGCAGCTAACCAAACAGCCGATACCTCTACACTTGTTACAACGCTAATTGCTGAAGATGCTCCACTTCGTATAAACGAAGTAGTAGCAAAAGACAGCAGCGGCGGCGAGGACTGGATAGAGCTTTATGTAACAAGCAGTAGCGATGTTTATTTAGCCGACTACACACTAAGTGATGACAATAACGAGCAATTTGCTCTACCTGATATTACGTTATCGCCTGGTGAGTTTTACCGCATTTACGCAAGCACCGATGATTTAGGCGACCTGCCAAGCGTAGCGTTTAAATTAGGCGCAAGCGATACCGTCAGCCTTTACAGTAACAATGTAATTATAGAGCAGTTATCGTGGAATAAAGGCCAAGCGCTAAGTGGTTACAGCTATGGCCGCTACCCAGATGGCAGCGATGCAACTGCGGTACTCACTCCAACAGAGCTTAGCTCAAACAGCCAAGCAACCCACGGGCCACTCGTTATTAACGAAATAGTGGCAAGCGCCGCAGACGATGGCAACGACTGGTTTGAGCTATACAACAACAGCGAAAATACAATTAACTTAGCCAACTACCAAGTTATTGATGAAAGCGACGACATAGACCCCGTAACCCTTCCCGACATAGATTTATACGCAGGTGAATACATTACTATTTATGCCACCGATGAAGACCCAGGCACTTACTACGTCCCTTTTAATCTAGGCAAAGAAGACGAGCTAAGCTTAATACTCAACGATGAAGTAATTGACTATATTGACTGGGATGAAAGTGATGTAGCCACAGGCTTTAGTTACGGCCTAAGTAGCAGTACAGGCTTTACTCATGCGTTTTTAACACCTACCCCAAGTAGTGAAAATACAGTTGCAACCGCCTTTACACCTACGGCCGTTAATACGCTTTCTATTACAATTAGCGACGAAAACTGGCAAGACATTCTAGATAACCCACTTGATGAGCAGTACCACGAAACCGCTATTACCTTTAATGGGGTAACACTCGGTAGCGTGGCTATTCGCACTAAAGGCGGCTCAAGTTTAAGCAGCGTTGCCAACTCTAGTAGCGACCGTTACAGCTTTAAGGTTGATATTAACGAATATGTGTCGGGGCAAAAGTTTTTTGGGCTAAAAAAATTCACACTACAAAACTCGTTTAACGATCCGTCGTACATGCGTGAAGTAATCGCCTACGAGCTAATGGATGAAATGGACGTGCCAACGCCTGAGCATGCTTACGTTAACTTTTATGTAAACGGCGAACTATTTGGTTTGTATTTAATGGTAGAAGCCGTAGATGGCGAATTTGTTGAAAAACACTTTGCCAACAGTAATGGCGATTTATACAAGCCAGATGGCACAGGCAGCGATTTATTATGGCTAGGTGACGACATACAAAGTTACACCGATATAAACCTGCAAACCAACGAAGACACCACCGATAACGGCGCCTTTATTAACTTTGTAGAATCGCTCGATGAAGGCGAAACCACCGCCATAGATATAGACACGCTGCTGCGTTATATGTCGGTTAGTACTTCACTGTCTAATTTAGATAGCTACCACGGCCCGCTTGCACATAACTATTATATTTACGATGACGATGGCGTATTTAGCATTTTACCGTGGGATTTTAACGAGTCATTCGGCACCTTTAACATGGATTGTAATGGCGTAGATGTAAGAGAGCTCTACATTGATGAGCCTGTAAGCGGCGCATTAAGCGAGCGCCCATTAATTGCTAATGTATTTGCCGAGCAAAGCCACCTCAATACGTACCACAGTTACTTAACACAGCTTATTAATGGCTCACTTTCAAGCGACACATTTAACGCACGCGTAAATGAAATAGCCAGCCTAATTCGTGAGCACGTACAAAACGACCCAACTAGCTTTTATGGCTCAACCTACTTTGAGCAAAACCTAACCTCTACCACGGGGCAGTTTTACGGCTTAACCTCGTTTATGGAGTACCGCGTAGCAAATATGGCCGCGCAGCTTGATGGCACATTGCCCTCAGCGGGTGATGGCAGCGGATTTTGCTCTAGATAAACAACCCATCCTTGATGCGGTGTCAGCACGCTGGCACTGCACTCTATTACTTTGCAATTTAATAATCTGAGAAAATTATGACAATTCAAGCACGTTTTAAGGATGAACTTTTTGAAAAGGATACTTCTACCTCACCAGTAGCAATTACTGCTATAAACACTAAAAATAAGCAGGCTCAGCCTCAAGAGTCAAACGCGCATGGCTCATTAACAAGCTTAATTAACGAGTTACTTATTCCGTTTGAAGGTTACGGGTTAAACGATCTTAATAACGCTAATTTAATGAACCGTGTAGACAGCAAGTTTATGCTGCCACTGTCTTTTTTACCTGAGCTACTTACTCATATACAAGGCCAGTACCGTGTACTTGATATACAAGGTAAGCGTTTATTCTCTTACTATAATCAGTACTTTGATACACCCGAACTTGATTTATATAAAGCCCACCATAACGGTAAGCTTAACCGCTACAAAGTACGCCAAAGGCGCTACGTTGATACAGCCACCGAATACCTAGAAGTAAAACTAAAAAACAACCAAAGCCGCACAGTAAAAACACGTATAAAGCTCGCGCAAACTAACAACCAGCAAGCTAACAGCACGGCGTTTATTAAAGAGCAAATGAAAAACAGCTTTGCACATTTAAATGTAACCCAGCAAAGCGGCTATAACCGCATAGCCCTAGCTAACGAAGAAAAAGCCGAGCGTTTAACGCTTGATTTTAACCTGTGGTACAACACCCCAAAAGGCGATAACAAAATAACCTTACCGGGCTTTTTTATTGCCGAGCTTAAACAAAGTAAAAAAACAAAACGCTCGCCATTTTATAAACTTATGAGCAAACACCACATATCCCCTGCCTCGTTTAGTAAATACTGCATTGGCTGTGCTTTGCTTTACCCCGAGCGTTTAAAAGTAAACCGCTTTAAACCTGTTTTAGCCTGTTTAAAACACCTTAACCGCACTAACCCGCTTTTACCTTTAGAGAATAATTAAAATGACCAAATTAGATCTTATTTTTCTTTCCCGCTTTTTAGTAAACATCCTATCGCTGGCTGTACTTTGCTATGGCTGTTACTTTCGCGTAAGTAAAAATGCAGTGGTAGCAGGCTCGTTTATTTTATTTGGCGTAGGCGTTTTTATTATTACCTTTTTGCTGCACGGCGTTGATATGTCGATGGAATTTGCATTTGGCCTATTTGCTGTATTTACCATGCTAAGGTACCGCACTGAGTCTATTTCGATTAAAGAAATGACCTACTTATTCCTTGTTACTGCCATTGCTTTACTGACCTCTGTAGGGCAAATGAGCTTAATTGAGCTAGGTATTCTTAATGGCATTATTTGCTTAATTGCCTTTTTGATTGACTCAAGCGTATTTGTAAAACGCTACGAAGTACAAAGCGTTTGCTACGAGCGCATAGAAAACATAACCCCACAAAACCAAGCCATTCTCATCAATGATTTAAAACAGCGCACAGGCCTAAACGTCGTTGCTGTAGATATAGAACACATCGACTTTTTAAGAGACGTAGCGCAACTAAAAGTAAGTTACTTAGCCGAAAAACAAACAAAGGCAGCCTAACATGACCTCTAAACAAACGATTACTTATGCGGCACTTTCAGCGCTTTGCCTTGTTAGTAACGCAAGCTTTGCCAAAATTAACGACGACATAGACCTAAGCGGCTATATCATGCTCGACTACAACAAGTTTGATACCTCATTGTTAGAGGGGCAATACGACAGCAACAGCTCAGAAAGTACCTCAGAAATACGCCGCGCACGCCTAAGTTTTAAATCAGACATAAGCAAAGACTGGAAAAGTAAATTTCAGCTTGGCTTTGCCGATGGCGAAACCGAAATAAAAGACGCCTACCTAGAATACTCTGGCTGGAAATATGCCGATTTAACCATAGGCCAGCAAAAAGAAGGTTTTGGCCTAGAAAAACTAACTAGCTCGCGTAAATTGCTAATGCTTGAGCGCAGCATGATAAGCGAAGCGTTTTCTCCAGGGCGTAGTTTTGGTATTAGCCTATCGGGAGACATAGCCTCAGTAAATTGGCAACTAGGTTATTACGAGCCCGATGAAGACGAAGCAACGTCTGCTATTACAGGGCGCGTAGCCTGGGTGCCATGGCAGCAAAACACCAACCTTTTACACATGGGCGTCGCATTTAGTGAGAGGCAGTACGACGGTAACGAATTTAGAGTGAATGAACCTCTTGAAGTGTATACCGCCGACACATTAATAGAAGGCGATAAAATTAATGCAGATAGCCTCTCGCAACAAGGCGTAGAGCTACTATGGCTTAAAGATAGATTTACCATGATGGCCGAGTGGCAACAAGCACAAGTAACCAGTATTGAAAATACAACCAATGATTACGAAGGCGGCTATTTGCAATTTGGTTATCAGCTATCGGGCGGATACCGTAAGTATAAAAACGCAAAACTAGGCGCAAGCTCAGAGCCAGGCTGGGAAATTACAGGCCGCTACAGCCTACTTAAGCTCAAGCAAGAAAACCAAGACGCAAAAACCTACACCCTTGGTGTTAACTACACCGTAAACAAAAACATAAAATTTATGGCCGACTACATTAAAGCCGACTACTTTGAAGCAGGCGGTACTATCACATCGGGCAATGCAATCTCATTAAGGCTGCAGTATTCGTTTTAATGCGCTTTGCATGTTAAGCCGGTTAGCCTAAAACTATAAAGCCCTGTGTTAAACGTAACGTTTAATACAGGGGCTTATTTTAATAGAGCTGTTATAAGCTCCTAAAGGTTACTTATCAGGCTTGTACTTATTCCACTAATTACAGTAAGGGATTTAAGTTTACCTGTTCACTAATTAATATCGTTCAATAAAAATGAACACCAGCATTTAGTGAACAAAAGATGGACAAGGGCTAATACAGGCAGCTATCGAAAAACTAAACTTGCAAACGAGTTTAGGCACAAAGTATGAAACTTTTAAAAAAGAGTGTACTGAGAGCGAACTCGCTTTGCCTAATGTTAAAAGCAATGCATAGTAAAAACGCTGCCCACGCCGAATCACTCTTAATTGCTTTGTTAGCTGCGTTTCAAAATTGGCAATACTTCAGGTATTTCAGTATCTAGCATTTCCAAAACGCTTTTAAAACCATGTATAGGTGACCACCCTAATTTGTCACAGGCAGATGATGAATCATATACGCGATCTAAGCTTTGAGGTAGTTGCCAATCTCTTTGTTTAAATGCTAGCGCGATGTCAGGACATTGACGCTCGATGACAGATGCAGCATCAGTATATAGCGCTTCACAATCAGAAAGTTGAAAAGGTGTAGCGCCTGAGATTATAAAACGATTAAAACCACTTAAGCGTTTTTCCACAGAACATAAATGAGCGTTTGCTACATCACGAGCATCTATGCCACGAGTAAGGCGAAATACTGCCATTAAATCCGCAGGTTCAGGAAAACATCTCGACATTTGCAGCACAGTAACTGGAAGCTGAAACAACTTTGAAATTTCTTCTAGCTTAGCTTCAGCCGCAATTTTACTTTTATGATAAATCGACTTGGGTTGAGGTGTGATGTCTTCATTTATCCAACCTGCAATACCTTTAGGTGTTGAAGCATAGCCGTACAATGCAGTAGTGCTGGTAAAAATAAAGTGCTTAATACCTGCTTTTAATCCAGCCAGAGCGAGTTTCTCGGTCGCGTCTACGTTGATAGACTGAAACTCTGAATCAGGTACTAAACCAACATGTGGAGCGTGAAGAGCCGCTGTATGAATGATGACATCAACATTTTTAAGAGCCCGATCAATCAGATCACTATCAAGAATATCACCAATGTAATCGGCTGTTGAGCAAGGCGTTTTATCAATGCCGACCACGTCATGGGTGCGCATTAATTTAATATAGATTGCACGCCCGACTCTACCGGCAGAGCCTGTTACTAAAATTCTCACTATGACACCTTACTAATGATTGACCTCAAAGCAGCTAACGCTTTGCCAAGGGGCAAATGCGAACGTTGTTGGGCGAAGCCCAGTGAGTATTTGTCCCAGCCGCGCTTTTTGCGGCGAACTTTGGCAACTTGTTAGGTTCCGGTTTTAGGGATGTTACATTTGATCATAAACCAATTCTTTTCGCTTTCGTTAAGCATAGCGAACCCCATATTTTCTTCGCCGAAATGGCAAATTCTTGTTTTTGATGGATTACCAAAAGAAAAATAGCCTTCTCGACGCTTTCCGCTGTCTTCATAAGAAAATGCCTTCATGACAAACCAAACACCATCAAAGTACTGAAACCAAATTAATTTGATTCCTTTACTTTTAGCGAATGAAATGAATTCGTCAAGTCGGCCATCAGAAACTTCTACTTTCTTTTTAGTCCCTTTTATTGAAACGACATTTACCGGCAGGTTTTTACCATCATCTTCATCTATCCACTGAACAAGCTCAAATTTTTCTTTCTCAGCCAACTTAATCAAATGTTCTAAGCTACTATGATGTTTCGACAAAAAGCCTTCTGCTCTTTTTTCTACCCTGTTTTTGAAAGGATTATACTCGTCAGAACACCCCAGCACTAAAAATCCAACAGCAAGAATCGTGAGTAATCTCATAGGAACCTAACGCCCCAATAATGGGCGAATATCAGTTGGTTAAAATAAGCGACGTAGGAGCAAAAACCAACTGTTATTTGTCCTGATTAATTGGCTTGTTAGCAGTACTTTTAACCTTGCTTACAGTTAGAAGAGCACCAATGAATATTATTGCAATAATATCAATTGAGAACGACTGCATAGGTAAACTTGAAGTAAATTGATTAAAAGAGAAGCCAGGCAAAAATGATGCTGTTGCCCCAAATGAAAACTCAGTCCCCCAACTCAGGTAAACATAAGCACCACCTAACCCAGAATAAGTAGTTGAAATACTACCGATAGCAATGCTAGGGATTTGAAGTGACTGATTTAAGATAGAAAGCCAGTAGTATTTATGGTTTTCTTTTAATGCAGTATAGCCAGCTAAAATATTAAGTACTATAAGTGGAAGCGTAATCACCGTACTAAGTATTGAAACTGAACCATCGGCAATAGAGCTCAAATAATACAATATAATAAATACGGCTGCTGTAAGTTGGAAATAACCGATGATCTTAACTCTATTTTCAGCTAACGAAAAAGCTTCAGTTTGGGAGTTAGCCATTACTATAGCTATTTCGTCTTTTCTAATTTCGAGCTCTGTCAGGAATGAATCATAATTACTAGATTCAGGTGAAATTTTATCTTTAACTTCAAATAACTCATTTATAGAGTATTTAGAATAATCGATAGTGCTCATATGCATCCTTGTACTGCTAACGCCCTCGTTAAGGGGCTTTTTATTAGTTTGCCATAATTGTGTAGCGAAGTGAAACTCGGCAAACTGTAAAAAGTCCCGCTTGAACAGCTTGTTATGTGTATTTAAAACAAATCTATTTTTTGATTGACGTGTTCCATTATTTCATCGTATTTAAATTCGTCAATCTTACCTGCAACAACAAAACAAAATAGATAAGAAGAAACATAATTAAATTTATATTGTTTAATAGAATTAGGATCGAAAGAGCAATCTGTTTGAACTTGTTGTTCATTAGCTTCAGACATTTCCTCAAGTAAACTGACTCTTTTTATATTTTGCCTTTCTGCAAAAAATAGTGGAGCTAATTTATACATATTTTCTTTAGGGATCTCACCACTACTTACGGCTGTAATTGCAGATAAAAGAGATTCTTCTGTTTCTTGTAGCCATTCATCCATTTTTAAATACACCTGAGATACACATAACGCCCACATTAACGGGCAAATTGTTGCTTGGCTATAATTTGTGACGAAGGAACAAAGCCAAGCGTTATTTGTCTCTGTTTAATTGCTTGTTATGTGGTTGTTACGCTTTCTAATTTTTTAATCAAATAATAAATTAGAAATGAATTTATACCACCAAATATGACAAGTAATGTAGCTAAGATATTTAACTGTGGGGCAATTGCATAAATAAAGCCAATTGCAAAAAAAGAAATAGCCACTAATACGAATGCTAAAACCATGACCATTTTGAAGTCACGCTTTTTATCTTGATGATTAATTGTATCCATTACATTAGACATATTTATCCTTAATATGAGAAACACATAACAATTTAATAGTGCGCTCGTCGCGCATATTTCTACCGACTTAGCGCTCATTTATCTACTTTATATAGTTTTAACAAATTACCTAAGGTATTACTATCACTAAGTTTTCTAAAGTTTTTAGGTAAACTTAAATAATCCAATTTGCGCGCAGCGCTCATTTTCATGAATATATGCGCAAAGTGCAGTTTAACCAATCAATTAACGACGATATTTAGCCAATCTCAATGACCTGTTATCGCTCATAAAGGCCTTACTACATTTTTAGCATAAGATAGCTTGGCTTGTGCGGGCACTCTTTTAATACGGGCTACAACATTCAACCGCAATGCATACCGTATTAAATCAAAAAAGATAAGTATGAAATTTTAATTTGGAATCTCTATTTAATGCTTTGATTAGGTAAAGCCTAAAAACCAAATTCTATTCCCGATGAAGAGAAGCCTATGAGAAAAACCCAAATAAGGAACACAATACCATTACTACAAGCCTTGCCACATATAGCTCTTCATTCCAGATGTGTGACAAACCATTCCAAAGTTGAATGAGAAAGAACATATAGCGATCTTTTTTGATCAAAATACAGTGATTATCCGATTAAGTGCAACTTGTCATAAAACTGCAATCAAAATAGGTGATAATTTAAACTCGAACTGTATTTTTTATAATCTAGAAGTTGAAGTAAATGAGCACACCAATGACGCAACTCACATTTGCGTTACAATCGTTTGAAGATCCTCTCTCTGCGGCTATGGGCCACACAATGGAATACGAGCAGTTAACCTTGCAAGCCAGTGCTATGCATGAAATAACGCTGCAATGCGTATTGCCTGACGACGCCCACGAAAACGATATTATTTCGCTGAGCGCAACGTATCCCAGTGCCCGTGATGCGCAATACTTTACTGAAAAAGTACTCACTAACGCCGACTTAGAGCGTGGTTATGTGTATTTAACATTAAGTAAAATTACCCAAAGCCACTGCTTAGTAATGCAATTGATGCTGCATGGCTTAAATGCCACTTTAAAAAATAGTTTACAGTTTGATATGCAAGTAAATGCGTTTGAGGCTGGTTATAAAAATCAGCAAGCACTAAAAAGCCAAACTAAGCCACATGGCGTTAAAAAATACTTTCGTAATATGAGCTCAAGTTTATTTTCGTTTTTTTAATGTGTTGGTATACAAATTTATAAAAACTTAATCAGCAAAACTCACTTTACCCATAGTGACCCCTGCAATACCCTGCGCAGTATTATTTAGGTGCTGCTGCTCACCTGCTAGGCATTCGTTGGCTAAAATGGCAAATAGTACGGCTTCTTTGGCATCGGGGTTTATGCCTAAATCGTCGGTATTTTTAAACGCTTTAATAGTCGGGCACAGCGCATTAAGGTGCGCCATTAATAATGGGTTATGAATACCGCCACCACTTGCGTATACCACACACTCTTTAGCACTTTGCCCGCATTCATTTAACGCATTTGCAATTACCCTTGCGCTAAACATATTTAAAGTTGCCATTACATCTTCATGGCTTAAGTGCTGTGTATTTGTTTGCAGCTGAGCTCCATGCAAATACGCTAAATTAAATACTTCAGGCCCTGTTGTTTTAGGCAGCGCAAGCTCAAAAAAAGTGTTGCTACACAATGCATTTAATAAGAGTGAATTAACCTTGCCAGCTTTAGCTATTTTAGCGCCATCATCAAAGTGCATACCTTTAAAATTCTGCTGTACGTACGCATCCATAATGGTGTTACCTGGGCCTATGTCGCTACTAAATACGCTATTTGCATCACCGCTTTTAGGTAAAAACGTTAAATTAGCAATACCACCCATGTTTAATAAAATGCGGTTCTCATTGTGGTTTGCAAAAAATAAGTAATCGCCATATACCGCAAGCGGTGCACCTTCCCCTCCTGCGGCTATGTGTTTTTGCCTAAAGTCGCCAATCGTTGTAATACCGGTAGTAACGGCTATTTGGTCGCTATCGCCAATTTGTAATGTGCCATTAGTAAAGCTTTTATGATTATGCTGCGACTGCGGGCAGTGGTAAATGGTTTGCCCGTGGCTGGCTATTACATCAATACTTGCTGGGTTTACGTGCCAAGTATGTAAGCACTGATTAACCATATCGCCATGGAGTTTACCAACCCATGGATGCAGTAAGGTAACAAGTTCTAAATCACACTCTCGTTTGGCAAATACCTGCTTTATTTTACTTTTATACTCGTTGTTATAGTCAACGGTGGTAAAGTTAAGCACTTCAATTTGCGTATTTATACCTGCGCCCGTTACCTTACACAGTGCTACATCGAGCCCATCTAACGAGGTACCACTCATTAAACCTATAATTAAACGGCTTGGCTTTTGGGCACTATTATAAAGGGCGGCTATATGTGGGTGCATAAAGGTATCTTAAACAGGTATCATATTTTGCTTATATTAGAGTACTTTAAAACAAAGTTATAGGCGTAAACGGTTAATCTTTGTGATTGTGCAATCTCTAATTGCTTGCTAAGTTGACCCGTATGCAACAGACACTTTATTAAAACAATGATCACCCTAAGAGACTTTAAACCAACAGACGCGCCACACATTATTAATACCTTAAACGATAAGCAGGTTACGCGCTTTTTATCCTCTAAAATTCCATTTCCGTATACTCAAGCCGACGCCGACTGGTGGATAAACCAAGGCTCTAAAAGTGGAATAGTTAAGGCCATTGTTGTAGATGAGCAATTTGCGGGGTGTATTGGTATCACCCCCGGAGAATTTGAATATAGCCGCAGTGGCGAAATAGGCTATTGGCTTAATAGCCACTTTTGGGGGCAAGGAGTAATGACTCATGCTATTTCGCAAATTTGCGATGACGCATTTAAAAGCTCAAACCTAAACCGTATTTTTGGCGCTGAATTTGCTGGCAATACTGGCTCTATAAAGGCATTGACTAAATGCGGTTTTAAGGCCGAGGCTGTTCTCAAACAGGCCATTTATAAAAATGGTGTGTTTTACGATAGCCATATTTTTAGCACGCTAAAATAAACCGTTTAGAATAAATACTCTGCAAAGCTTGAATTACCAGCCTCGCGCCCAAAGCTCGTGTATTAAGGTACAAATTTTTATTTTCGTATAACTTAGCGCGCATTATTGTTTAGGCTCACCTGGTTTTAAACGCGTAAACATTCGCTAAGTAAATTCACTCTTAAGAGGAGATTTTTATGTCTGCAACTAGTCGTCAACTTACTTTAGCATCACGCCCGCACGGTGCCCCTACCGATGAAAACTTTGAGCTTAAAACAGTAGATTTACCAGCGCTTAAAGATGGAGAGGTGCTGCTGCGCACTATTTACCTATCACTTGACCCATACATGCGTGGCCGCATGAGCGATGCAAAGTCGTATGCCGATCCGGTGAATGTGGGCGATGTAATGGTAGGCGCTACCGTATGCCAAGTAGAAGAGTCTAAAAACGATAAATTCAGCGAAGGCGAATGGGTACTTGCTTACACCGGTTGGCAAGATTACGCCATTACTAACGGCGAAGGCCTTATGCAATTAGGTAAAGAGCCAGAAAACCCATCGTACGCACTCGGTATTATGGGTATGCCAGGCTTTACAGCCTACATGGGCTTACTTGATATTGGCGCACCTAAAGAAGGCGAAACCGTTGTAGTAGCCGCAGCAACAGGGCCGGTTGGCGCAACCGTTGGCCAAATAGCCAAAATTAAAGGCTGTAAAGTGGTAGGCGTTGCTGGTGGCAACGAAAAATGTACACATGCCGTTGAAAATCTGGGCTTTGATGCCTGTATTGATCACAAAGCCGATGACTTTGCAGAGCAGCTAGAAAAAGCCTGTGATAACGGCATAGATGTTTATTACGAAAATGTGGGCGGTAAAGTGTTTGATGCCGTATTACCATTACTTAATACCGCAGCCCGTGTGCCACTGTGTGGTTTAGTGTCGCAATATAATTCTACCAGCCTTCCAGATGGGCCTGATCGTATGGGTATGCTAATGGGGCAGTTGCTTACTAAACGTATTAAAATGCAAGGCTTTATAATTTTTGACGACTACGGCCACCGCTACGACGAATTTGCACAAGACATGCAAAAATGGCTACAAGATGGCAAAGTACAATACCGCGAACACATGGTAGAAGGTATTGAAAACACTATTAGCGCATTTAACGATATGCTAAATGGTAAAAACTTTGGTAAAACCGTTGTTAAAATTAACGAGCCACTTTAAATTTTACAAAGCGTTACTGCACATGCAGTAACGCTAACAAGGACTGACATGATTAAACTACACCATTTAAATAAATCGCGCTCAAAACGTATTATTTGGCTTTTAGAAGAGCTTGATGTTGATTACGAAATTGTTGCCTACCAGCGCAACACAGAGACCTTTTTAGCGCCTGACGAACTTAAAAAAGTACACCAATTAGGTAAGTCACCAGTGATTGAAGACGATGGCTTAATTGTTACCGAATCTGGCGCGATCACCGATTATTTAATTACTAAATACGGTAACGGTAAATTTGCACCAAAAGCTGGCACTGCCGAATATGTTGAATATCAACAATGGCTACACTTTGCTGAAAGCTCTGCTATTTTGCCGCTACTGCTTAAAATGTTTGTTTTAAAAGATGGCGCTAAAACAGAGTTTTTAGAAAATTACGCCGATGCAGAAACCGTAAAAGTAATTAGCTACTTTAACGACCGATTACAAGGTAAGCGCTATTTAGTAGGCGACACTTTAACCGGTGCCGATATTATGATGTCGTTTATTGTAGAAATAGTTAAAAACTCAGGCCAACTTGTCCACTTTAAACACCTTGTAAAATACGATGAGCTATTACAAAGCCACGAGAAATTTCATACAGCTAATGAGCTAGAAGCTAAATACGATTAATTAGCTTAAGTACAAAACACAGATAAACCAAAGGGGCTTTTTGAGCCCCTTTTTTAGTGCATATGTTTTTATTAAATACCCGCTATTTCGCGCTCTGTAATACACTCGTTTGAGGCCATTTCAAACTCGCGGCACGTAAGTGGGCGGTTTTCGTAAATGGTACACATTAGCGTGTTGCGGTCGAGTGCTTGGCACCAGCCGTCGTCTGCGCGTTTCATTACTTCGCTGCCCCATTTGTCGTAATCAATGTATTGAAAAGGCACGCCCGTGTCGGTCACTATGCGCACTTCTAATTGGCAGCAACATGCCTGGCAATTAGCGCAGGTTACGGGCTCAGGTGTAGAGGAAATAGTTTTACTTGGAATAACAGTATTAGGCATAGTGACTTACTTTTTTGAATAAGCCACTAGGATACAGTAACTAATTTAACGCGCTAGTAGTTTTGCTTTTATATCGCTGTAACGCATCTGCTCACAAAGCGCAAAACCACTCAGTTGGCGCACTTTATTACGTGCAAATAATGGCACGCTCATGCCCGCTAAAAAGCGGCACTGAGTTTCAATACCTACACTGTGAATACCTTTTGTTGCCATATGCGCTAAAAACTCATCCACTTTTTGATAAACCACGCCATCGGCAATGTGAGCAGGCTCTATTGAATACTCAAGCTTTACAGCATTACCACGGCATACACTACAATGCCCGCATTGCGCTGGCGCATTTTGGTCGTCAAAATAACGCGCTAAGTTATAGCTTAAGCAGCTTTGTAATTCAAAAAAGCGCACCAGTGCAGCAATACGTTTAATCTCTGCTTGTTCTTTATCGCTAAAGTAGTCATGAAGTTGCTTTGCAAGCTCAGGGTTATTTATAACCTCACTATGCACTTTGTAAACTTGGGTAATACGTTTGGTTCCAAGGGTTATTAGGTTTTTTTCGGCTAAGTAATCAAGCGCTGCTACTACGCGTTTACGGTCAACTTGGGCGGCTTGGGTAAGGGTGTCAAAATTAAGCGTGCCCCATATTTTTTTAAAATCGGTGTGGCTAAATATTTGCGTTAAAAAGGCTTGGCGCTGCTCGTCAAACTGGCTCAGTAGTTCGTTTTTATCAACCAAAAACTTGTATTTAAAATCGGCGTAATAGGCGTACTGCGGCGTTATTGCACCTTGCATTTCTAGTTGTACCAGCAAGGTTTTAAGCGCTAATTGGCGAATGTTACTTTCGCTTGAAAGACTGTATTCTTGCATTTCCCATTGCTGCGGCTGGGCTTTAATATCGTTAATTACGTATTCAATGCCGCTCAGCTCAGGGGTGTCGCCATACACAAAGTTTTCTACTGTGTTTAGGCCATCTAAATTAGCCAAGGTGTAACAGTTTGATGGGTTGCCATCGCGCCCTGCGCGGCCAATTTCTTGGCTGTAGTTTTCAATTGATTTTGGTAAATCGTAATGAATAACAAAGCGAATATCTGATTTATCAACGCCCATACCAAAGGCTATTGTTGCCACAACAACGTTAATTTTACCCGCCATAAAATCATCTTGAATTTGCCACCTTAGTGTATCTTCAAGCCCTGCATGATACGCAACCGCTTGAATACCTTGCGCACTTAGCGTATTAGCCACTTGCTCGGCACTTTGCTGAAGCGTTACATAAACAATACCTGGGCCATTTTGCGCACGCACTATGTTTGTAAGCTCAGTGTTTTTATCAGCCGTTTTTACACTTAGCACACTTAAATCGAGGTTAGCGCGGTAAAAGCCGGTTTGTACAATGCACTCTGGGGCAATATTAAAACGCTCGCTCATGTCGCGTTTTACTTTTTTAGTGGCTGTGGCGGTGAGTAATAGTACCAGTGGAATATTTAGCTCTTCGCGGTATCGCGGTAGTTTAAGGTAGTCGGGTCTAAAGTTATGGCCCCATTCAGATATACAGTGCGCTTCGTCTACCACCAGCATAGACAGCGCAACTTGGCTTATAAACTCTCTAAAACGCTCGTTTTTAAAACGCTCAACCGACACCATTAATACTTTAATTTTACCATTTCGTACATCGTTCATTACGGTGCTGCTTTGCATTTGGTCTTGGCTAGAATCAAGGCTTGCTGCGTAAATACCTTTGCTATTTAAAAAGCTAATTTGATCTTTCATCAATGCAAGTAAAGGCGACACCACCAAGGTTAAGTTTGGTAAATGCATAGCTGTTAGCTGATAACACAACGACTTACCCGACCCCGTAGGAAATATAGCCAGTGACGATTGCCCATTTAAAAGCTGCTCAATGGTTTGCTGTTGCCCTGCTCTAAATTGGCTAAAACCAAAATGCTGCTCAAGTGATTTAATTAATGGCGTGGTCATAAATATCCTTTTTGGCTAGGGAATGGGCTTTAACAGCAAAAGTGCAACGTAAATGAAATATTTGCATATACCCCAAAGCATCTCAATATAAGAGTGTCTGTTGGCATTAAAAGCAATTTAGATAAAGCATAGATTGTAAGTATTAGCGGCTTTATTGCAACAATCAACAAAGCACTAAAACCTACTTTAAATCAATAGATTAAAAGATTTAAAAGCTTTTAATATCAGCGTTACACCCTATTAAAAGCAAGCTGCCTTTTATGTAAAATAACGCCTTTATATTAGGGCCCTTTAAAGCGCTAAATTTTTCATATTGAGGCAATTTAGACCTTAGTATACAACAAATAAGCTTATCAATTGCTGACATATGTTTTATTTAGGCGCAAAATACGCAGCAGATGCTCAATGGTGCTAACAGCCAAGCTAATTTTGTATACCCAAGTGATTTTTTATAAGCGTTATAAGCAGATTATTTGGGTATATTATTTTTTAAGGGCATTGCTATGAATATAACTAAACCTAAAATCGTCGTTATTGGCGGTGGCGCAGGCGGACTAGAGCTGGCAACACAATTAGGGCATAAATTAGGGAAGAAAAAACAAGCCGAAATTCTTTTAATCGATAAAAACCGCACCCACATATGGAAGCCGTTACTACACGAAGTAGCGACAGGCTCTATTGACCCTGATTTAGATGGCGTTGTGTATTCAGCCCACGCTGCAAAACATCATTATAATTTTCAGCTTGGTACATTTTGCGATATAGACCAAAGCAATAAAACCATTACCCTTGCACCGCACCTTGATGAGCTAGGCCACACTATTTTGCCACAGCGCAGCGTACGCTACGACCACCTTGTTATTGCCATTGGCAGCGTAAGCAACGACTTTAATACCCCAGGCATAAAAGATCATTGCTACTTTTTAGACTCAAACCAGCAAGCTGAGCGCTTTCAGCATTCATTACTCGACAGCTTTACTCGCCTTCACCAAGACGATAACCAACAGCAATCATTAAATATTGCCATTGTGGGCGGCGGCGCAACCGGCGTTGAGCTCTCGGCAGAGCTTTACCATGTATCTGAATTATTAAAGCTTTACGGCCTTACAAATATGTCGTCTAAGCGTTTACATATTCATTTAATAGAAGCGGGGCCCCGTATTTTGCCCGCCCTACCCGAGCGCATAGCCGATAGCGCAAAACGCGAGTTATTAAAACTCGGCGTAAACGTACGAGAGCAAACACTGGTAAAAGAAGCCACCGAACAAGGGTTTATAACAAAAGACGAAGAACACATAGACGCCGATATAATGGTATGGGCTGCAGGTGTAAAAGCGCCAGATTTTATTAAAGATTTAGGTATTTTTGATCTTACCCGCAGTAACCAAATTCAAGTAAACGAGTTTTTACAAAGCACCGTAGATGAAAGCATTTTTGTTATTGGTGATTGCTGCGCCTTTACCCAAGAAGACGGAAAGCTTGTACCCCCACGGGCACAATCGGCGCATCAAATGGCGCTATGTGTAGAAAAAAATCTTATTGCCACGTTAAAACAACAGCCATTATGCGGCTTTAAATATAGCGACCATGGCTCTCTCGTTAACTTATCGCGCTACAGTACGGTAGGTAATTTAATGGGTAACTTAACCAGCAATACCTTTTTTATAGAAGGTAAAATTGCTCGCTTTATGTATATATCACTGTATCGCATGCACCAGCGCGCCATACACGGCAGCGCAAAAACCTTTGCATTATGGATAAGCGAAAAAGTACTGCGCGTAGTGCGCCCTAAAATGAAACTGCATTAAAAATAGAGTAAGCAGCGATAATAATTATTTATTGCTGCTGTCTTTAATATTTAACATTCCCTGTGTAGAGTATTTAAAACAATTAAAGGATTAGGGCTATGACGGGTAAAACGCTAATTTTTAATTTTGATGGTACTGGGGGCGAGCCTCGCGATGCAGAGCAATTTAGCTCAGACCATTTTAAAGAAGACAGTAGTATTTCTAATATTCTTAAGCTGCATTTATTATTAGGCGGCAAACTCGATGACTCCCCCACCACCCCATTTACAAACCAGCTTAGTTTTTATTATCAAGGTATTGGCACTAAAGGTAGCCGCTTAAAACGTATTTTAAACCAAACTTTAGCGCCACGTGGTGACGATGTTGCCAGTATTTTAAATCAAGCCATGAGTGATTTTAAAGCGCATTACCAACTAGGCGATACCCTTTTACTTACCGGTTTTAGCCGAGGCGGCGCACTCGCTAGGCGTTTTGCAAAAATCCTAGAACCTTTAATTAGCGATAATGTTTACGTATGTGTATTTGATACCGTGGCCTCAATAGGTTTATCAAAAGTCAGTAAAGCAACGCGCGGTGCCGAGCATGTAATATTTGAAAACCACACCATTGCTAATAATATTTCGCAGGCACTGCACTGCGTAGCACTTGATGAAAAACGCCGTGCGTTTGAACCCACCCTAATGAACCATCAAAATAATATTACCGAGCTTTGGTTTGCAGGGGCGCATTCAGATATTGGCGGCGGTTATTACCGCGATGGCCTAGCTGATATTTGCCTGCGCTATGCGCTTGAATGGTTAATTGAGCAACCACTTAATATTAGTTTATTAACCAGTCACGATATTGACTACGAAACCTTATTGCCTGGTAGTAAATTAGTTGACCAAGACGATGTAACCGTAACGCCCGATCCTTTAGCTTTAAGCCATCAGCAAAATTACTTTTGGTTTAATCCCTTTTTTAAATTGGTGGATAGGGAGTGCTATGTACTTATTGATAACGAAGCCAGCAACTTAGAACCACATATACATCAAAGCGTAGCTACACGAATTAATAAACTAACTAGCTATCGCCCAGAATCGCTTAAAAACTTGCATTACAAAATTAGGTATAACGATAACAGCACATTAAGCTTTACTGGTTTAAGCCAACACATTGCCCTTGAAAACCAAAACATGAGCGTATTACAAGTTTCGCAAAGCCAAGATGTAATGGTGTTTGCCAGCGAGGCACATAACAATACAGGGCTTATGTTAGTTGAAGGCGCAACTTATAAGTTTGACCCCTACCCTAATCAATTTTGGTATGACGACGGCATAAAATGCACTGCAAGCGGCTGGCACCGCGATAATGTGCAATTAGGGGTTAAAGAAATCCCCATGGCATTGCTTGAACCATTTAGACGACTTCCAAGAGCGCAGTGGTTCTCTTTGGTTGGCGCAATTAACAATAACGACGAATATTTATTTGAAATAGCCAATGGCGCTACAGTAACCATTACTAAATCAGGTGAATTTAGCCCATTTGCCAATGACTTAAGCCGATTTTACGGCGCCAATGCAGGAAAAATAAAAGTAAAAGTAACCCGCATAAGTTAAATGGGCTGTAATCGCGCAGCTTGCTCGCGTTTAAAAACAATGCTTTAACCGAGGTATAAAGTGATTGTTTCACCACCGAGAAGCGAAGGAGAATACCTAGAGAAGTGACTAAACGTTACGGGTGTTTTCTCTGTGTAGCGCGAAGCGCCTCGGTGTACTCGGTGGTGATATACAGATAACTTATACCAATTTACTTTGGCTACTCATTTACTTCTCTTTCCCTTCTCTTTGTGCATTTTTGTATTAAAGATCAATAAATCACAAAGAGGTTAAGAGACGCTTCGCTTTTAGAGAAGTAATTAGCATTTTGCGCGAGCAAGCTTCGCGCCTACCACTTTCACTTCTCATTTAATCCTCTTTCACTTCTCTTTGTGCATTTTTGTATTAAAGATCAATAAATCACAAAGAGGTATAGAGGCGCTTCGCTTTTAGAGAAGCAACTAACATCTTGCGCGAGCAAGCTTCGCGCCTACAACTTTCACTTCTCATTTACTCCTCTTTCTCTTCTCTTTGTGCATATTGTATTAAAGATCAATAAACCACAAAGAGGCTTAGAGGCGCTTCGCTTTTAGAGAAGTAACTTGCATCTCGCGCGAGCAAGCTTCGCGCCTACAGCTTTCACTTCTCATTTACTCCTCATTCTCTTCTCTTTGTGCATTTTTGTATTAAAGATCAGTAAATCACAAAGAGGCTTAGAGGCGCTTCGCTTTTAGAGAAGTAACTACCATCTCGCGCGAGCAAGCTTCGCGCCTACAGCGAGCCTTAACAGCAGAGGTAAATTACCTTGTAGACGCGCAGCTTGCTGGCGTTTTAAAAGCAACGCTTTTACCCTAGTGTTAACCCCCTTAATTTGAGGCGGCTAAGTCCGCTTCAGCATCGGCAAGCATAGCAAACTCTTCATCCGCACTTTTAGCGACTAAATGCTTAGCGCTATAGCCAAAGTAATAAGCTGCACCAATCACAAATAGCACTACTGTGTATAAAAATGCACGAGGGTCAAACGCATACACACCCGTTAATGCAATAAGCGATAACACTAACGCAATACCCGATGTAACCACGCCACCAGGCGTTTTATACGGGCGAGCTAAATTAGGTTGCTTAATACGTAACATAATATGGCTCAGCGCCATTAACGCATACGATACCGTTGCACCTACCACCGCCATGGCTAGCATTAAATCGCCCTCACCACTCAGTGAGGCAATAAATCCAAAAATAGCGGGTACAATTAACGCACGCGCGGGTACTTTGCGCTCTGTAGTAATTGATAACGAACGCGGTAAATAGCCCGCACGCGAAAGCGCAAACACTAAACGGCTATAACCATAAATAATCGAAAAGAACGACGCGACCAATCCCGCTAAGCCTAAAATATTTACCACAGTGGCTAAGCTTGTATTGCCCGTGGCGTTAAGCGCATCAACTAAAGGAACTGCACTGGCACCCATTGCGTTTGCACCACCGGCAGCAGGAACTAATACCACAACAAGTAAAGCGGTAAACAGTAAAAATAACATAGCGCCAATAATGCCTTTAGGTACATCTTTAGCCGGGTTTTTAGCTTCTTCGGCTGCAAGCGGCACGCCTTCTACTGCTAAAAATAACCACATAGCAAAAGGCAATGCAGCCCACACACCATACCAACCAAGTGGTAAAAATTCATTTGCACCTGCGGCATTAGTTACCGCAACATCAAATAAATTAGCCGCGTCAAAATTAGCAATTAACGCCACGGCAGTGGCAATAATAGCCAATACTGCTAAGCCACTTATCACCATCATTACTTTTAGCGCTTCACCCACACCCGCTAAGTGAATACCTACAAACGTTAAGTAAAACAGTGCATATACCCACGGGCCATTAAAACCCGTTAACGCCTCAACCGCAGAGCCAATAAATATAACAATGGCGGCGGGGGCTAATGCATATTCAATTAATACCGCAAGGCCAGTTAAATAACCCCCGGCAGGGCCCATTGCTTGACGCGCAAAACTGTAACCGCCACCTGCCGCAGGAATTGCTGCCGACATTTCAGCAAGCGATAACACCAGCGTTAAATACATTATTGCCATTAACACGGCAGCAATGGCAAATCCGCCCCAGCCGGCTTCGGCTATGCCAAAGTTCCAGCCTGCAAAGTCGCCCGAAATTACATACGACACCCCTAGCCCTGCAAGCAATAACCAGCCCGCAGTGCCACTTTTTAACTGCCTTTGTGCAAGATACTCTTTATTGTTATTAGACATATTGACCTCTTTTTATGGTTTTATTCCGCGATTAAAAAATTTGTGGTTTGAACCTGATGCTCTATTACATCGTCTTGTGTTCTGTCTTTTAAGTTAACCCCAGTAAGCCCGCACTTTTTGGCCTCTTGCAGTAAATATACGGCTCTTCGGGCAGCCTCAAAGTAACTAAGCCCTGCAGGGCGAATGTTAGAAATACAATTACGGCACGCATCGTTAAGCCCCGTTTTTGGCTCCCACGTTAAATAAAGGCCAAGGCTGTCGGGGGAGCTAAGTCCTGGGCGCTCACCAATTAATACCATTACCACTTGTGCATTTAGCAGCTCGCCAATGTCATCACCAATCGCTACGCGGCCTTGCTCTACAAGGGTTATAGGCGCTAATTTATAGGGCATTGAATTGCTATGTAATTGGCTAAGCAGCTCGCTTATAAATGGCGCTGCGTTTTTTTGTACCGCCAACGACGAAAGCCCATCAACAACTACAATGGCTAAATCGTATTGCGCCTGTGTACTGCTTTGCCTATTTTGCATAGTGTTTAAAAGCGTTGTACGCCCTGCTTGGTTTAGCTTTCGGCCTAAATCGGGGCGCTGTAAATAAGTAACACGGTCAACAGCCTCACTTTGTACACTTAGCGGTTTTTCAACCTCGCTAAGCGCATCAATAGCACTGAGTGTTTTTGTCATTTCGCTAATATCTAACGGAAAGTTAACCGCATCGCGCGCCTGAGCATGCGATAGTTGAAACGCTAGCATTTCAGCTGTAGGTAAACTAATGCCTGCGCGGCCAAGACCTATACGGGCATCGGTAAAACGGCGTAAATCGCTCCATGGGTTTTCAACCACTTTGCCATTATCGTGATCGTTGCTGCTTTGCGTGTTTATGCTTTTAACCGCTTTCATTACATCCCTCCTTGTACTGCTTTTAATGGCTTAGCAAAGGCAGTTGGTAAGGTGTTCGATAAAATAGTCTCGGCGGTATTTTCCATAATTTGCATTTTGCTAAGCCACGCTTCAAATTCTGGCGCTGGGCGCGAGCCTAAAACCCGGCGCACATATAAGGCATCATGAAATGAGGTAGTTTGGTAATTAAGCATAATGTCGTCCGAGCCTGGAATCCCCATTACAAACGAGCAACCCGCCACGCCTAATAAGGTGAGTAAGTTATCCATATCGTTTTGGTCGGCCTCGGCGTGGTTGGTGTAACACACATCGCACCCCATAGGTATGCCTAAAAGCTTGGCACAAAAGTGATCTTCAAGCCCTGCGCGGGTAATTTCTTTACCATCAAATAAATACTCGGGGCCAATAAAGCCTACAACGGTATTAACTAATAAAGGGTTAAACTTGCGTGCTACAGCATAAGCACGCGCCTCACAGGTTTGTTGGTCAAGCCCATGGTGTGCATTAGCCGAAAGCGAGCTGCCTTGCCCGGTTTCAAAATACATTACATTATTGCCAACCGTGCCACGCTTTAAGCTCAGCGCAGCATCTTGCGCCTCTGCTAACGTATTTAAATTAAAACCAAAGCTTGAATTTGTAGCCTCTGTACCGCCTATAGACTGAAAAACTAAATCAACCGGCGCACCTGCTTCTATGCATTCTATGGTGTTAGTTACATGGGTAAGCACGCAGCTTTGTGTCGGAATTTCGTATTTTTGAATTACATCATCCATCAGTGTCATTAACTTAATGGCTTGCGCTACGTTGTCGGTGGCGGGATTAATGCCAATTACCGCATCGCCATTGCCGTATAAAAGGCCATCGAGCATGCAGGCAGCTATACCATTTATGTCATCGGTTGGGTGGTTAGGTTGCAAGCGGGTTGATAAATGCCCAGGCAAACCTATGGTGTTTCTAAACGCGCTTTTTACGTGGCACTTTTTAGCAACAAGTATGAGATCTTGATTACGCATTATTTTACTTACCGCAGCCGCCATTTCAGGGGTAATAGCTTGCCTAACACTTGCAAGTACCGCAGGCGTTGCAAAATCACTTAATAACCAGTTTCTAAAATCTCCCACGGTTAAGTGCGATATAAGCTTAAAAGCGTTTGCATCGTGCTCGTCAATAATAAGTCGTGTAATTTCGTCTTGCTCGTAGGGAATAAGTACATCGTTTAAAAATGTTTTTAGCGGTACTTCGGCCAATGTCATCTGCGCTACAGCGCGCTCTTGTGCCGATTGTGCAATAACTCCCGCTAACCTATCGCCCGAGCGCTGCGGCGTAGCTTTAGCCATTAACTGCGCTAAGCTCTTGAATTGATAAGTATGTGTTCCTAAAGTATAACTGTACGTATGCCCCATGATTTACTCCGCATAACTAATATTACAAACCTTGGTATAGGTCTTGCCTCATATAAGCTATAAATCAATTTTGAATAGTCACAAGAAGGCTTAATTTGTACCAAGTGGCTATCGAATTTTGGCAAATCACGTTTTATTATTTTATTTCAGTAAGTTAACGCCTTTATTTGGCATTCACTTAAACTAAAAATATGTTTACTTTAAAAGAGCATCACCTATATGGCGCAGCAAGGCAGCAACAACGCACCACAAAAGAGCAAGGTATACACGCACGATATTGACGAGCAAGCCCACAACCTCACTCAATGGCAGCAAAAGTACGACCAAGTAAGCGATGGCCGCTTTTATGGCTGTATAGAAGGCGTAAATTACAACGATATTCATGCTTTTAAAGAATACACCGAGCGTGCACTGCGCCAGCAATGCAACATAGCCCCTAACTCTATTTGGCTTGGCATACCGAGTCAGTCGCAGCAAAGTAAAATTAATGGCCTTGATGTAGCGAGCAATCAATTTATGTGCCGTACCAGCAGCAGCGACTTTGAGCTAATTACCCCTGAGCAATTTGATATTTACGGTTTGGTTATTGATTGGCATTCCATTGAGTACATGGCGCAGTTACAAGGCGTAACTATTAAAAATCTATCATCTGCACAATCTGCTCGTTTATCGGTAAGTGACTCATCGCTGCAAACAGCAAGGCAAATTATTAATAGTATGGTTGCCTGTAAGGGCTTTGGGCTTAAACCAGAGTCACAGCAAGATATGCTTAGTATGCTAGCACTGCATTTACTGCAAGCCGATAACCCGCAGCAAAACATAGCCCCTAGCTACAAACACCGTAAAGCGGTGGTCGATAAAGTAAAAGAGTACGTGGCAGCTAACCCACAAAAAACAATAACCATAACCGAACTTTGCGAGCTTTCTTTTGTTAGTAGGCGCACGCTGCAGTACAGTTTCGAAAGCATTTTAGGTATTAACCCGCTTAGGTTTTTACGTTTAACCCGACTTAACAATGTAAGGCGCGAGCTTAAAGTGGTTGGACAAACTAAGCCTATATCAATCATAGCGGCCAATTGGGGTTTTTGGCACGCAGGGCAATTTACTAAAGATTACACGCAGTTATTTGGCGAAAACCCATCTCAAACCATCGCCAATAATTTAAAAGAAAGTGGCCTAGATTTTTAGATGCTTAGCATCGCGCGTGAGTCAGCTTTTCGCGCCTACCAACAAAATTATCACCGAAGTAAATTACCTTGTAGACGCACAGCTTGCTGGCGTTTAAAAGCAACGCCTTAACCGAGATATAAAGTGATTGTTTCACCACCGAGAAGCGAAGGAGAATACCAAGAGAAGTGACTAAGCGTTACGGGTGTTTTCTCTGTGTAGCGCGAAGCGCCTCGGTGTACTCGGTGGTGATATACAGATAACTTATACCAAGTTACTTTGGCTACTCATTTACTTCTCTATCCCTTCTCTTTGTGCATTTTTGTATTAAAGCTCAATTAATCACAAAGAGGCTCAGAGGCGCTTCGCTTTTAGAGAAGTAACTAACATCTTGCGAGAGCAAGTTTCGCGCCTACCAATTTCACTTCTCATTTACTTCTCTATCCCTTCTCTTTGTGCATTTTTGTATTAAAGATCAATAAATCATTAAGGGGTTCAGAGCCGCGTCGCTTTTAGAGAAGTAAATAGCATCTTGCGCGAGCAAGCTTCGCGCCTACAACTTTTACTTCACGTTGCAGGTTTTACCCTTTTAAATTTAAAAAATAAGTTTCGTTAACCCTACTTTAACCCTCTATAGTTTAAGCTAGCTGCATTAATGTAGATTATTCAATTGTACACGCAACTAAGCGCCACTTTTTAAGTTAGGAATAACCACAATGAAACTTACAAAAGATACAACAAGTACGTTAAGCAAAACCACCATAAGCCTGCATTGGATTGTAGCTATTTTAATTATTGGGTTATTAGGCTCAGGCTTATATATGGAAAACTTTAAAGCGTTTTTTCTAATGAGTTGGCACAAATCATTTGGCGTAATGCTGCTTGCTTTTGCGTTATTAAGAGTAACATGGCGCATTGTAAATGGTTGGCCAAAGCACGATGTTAAACACCCAAATTATGAGCAAGTGTTAGCTAAAATTGTGCATTACGTTCTTATAATAAGCATGTTACTTATGCCTATTTCGGGGCTGATTATGTCGGGCTTTGGTGGGCATGGCGTAGAGATGTTCGGGCTAGAGCTTATTCCGCACAACCCCAACCCAGAAAACCCACAAAAAAGCCTCGCTTTTAACCAAGGCTTAGCAGAGATAGGAAAAACCGTTCACGGTATTACAGCAAATGCGCTTCTTATCGCGTTAGGTTTACATATTGTGGGCGCTTTAAAGCACCATATTATTGATAAAGACAACACCCTTACGCGTATGCTTGGCAAAAAGTAGGCAGTTAAAAGTCTTATTTGATCGGTGCTATTTAAGCCGCGATTAAATAAGACTCTCGTCCTACGTGTTTGTTATTGCGCTTAAACGAGCCTTTCCCTTTTTTAGCTTTAACCACTTGAGGTTTAAACACTTTAGAGGTTACTAGCGCCGCCAGCGCATTATGATTAATAACACCTCGGCCGGTGTCTACCGCACTATTATTTGCAGCTTTGGTTTTCGATTTTTTAGCCATTTTATTTCCTAACTATTTATAACAATAAGAACCTTAAGAAGTGGCGATTGTATGCCTAATTTTCAACCTTGCAAGTGTTTTAACGCTCTTTTTCATAATAAATAAACATAAAAAAAGCGCAGTAAATAACTGCGCTGAGTAACCTGAACGCTGGATAATAAAATATGTTGGTATATCTCTTAACCAGAGTTCAGGTTAAATAGGTTTAGCTCAATTAATTAAAATTCAAAGCTTACTTTTGCATAATAAGTACGCCCGTCAAAGCCGTAAGGCAATGCACGTACAGGGTATTTAAACGCGCCGTTGGTAATAAAGTTAAGCACTTCGTCATCACCTAGCTCATCTGGGGTTTCATCAAAAATATTATCAGCCCCTACCGATACGTTAAATATTTCGTTAATTTGGTAGCTAACGTTTAAATCCACTAGTACTGCTGATTCAACTGTACTAGTTGGTTTAAACGACCCCGTAGGCGAAAGCTCACCTGGTAAAGGGATGTGGTCATTACCAAAGTATTTAACGTCTGTTTCGCCAAAGTAATTAAAGCGAAGCGTTGTTTCATACGCATCACGCTCGTAGTCAAACGTTAAAGTTGCGCGCTCACCTGGCTGGCCGTCGGTAAAAAAGCTACGTTGTAAATCATCAAACGCCACCGACTCAGGAATACCTTCTTCTGCGTTCACGTTATCAATTTTAGTGTCGTTTAAGTTACCCGCAAAGGTTACTCCAAAATTACCGCCCTCTACATCAGTACGGTAAGAGGCAATAATATCAACACCTTGTGTAGTTGAATCTACAGAGTTTGAAAAGTAATTAGCTTGCACAGCACCGGTTGCTTGAAGCGCGGCTACGGCTTCATCGCTAAAGGCAACGTCCTCTGCAGAAAGTAAACTACCAAGCGTAATACGGTCTTTAATTTCTACGCGGTAAAAATCAACCGTTAACGAAAGCTCACTTGTTACATCGTAAACAAAACCAGCACTGTAGTTAGTTGAGGTTTCAAGCTCTAGGCTATCTACACCTAACGCACTTGGAAAAGCAGTACCCGTATTTGCAGTGAACGACTGCGTAAGTGTGCCATCAGAGCCTAGGTTAGTTGTAAATGCGGTATAACCACTTTGCTGAAGCGATGGCGCTCTAAAACCAGTCGATACCGCACCACGTACTGCAAAATCATCATTAAACTCATAACGTGTTGCTAATTTACCAATTAAGTCATCGCCCGCATCTGAAAAGTCTTCGTAGCGCAGCGCACCACTTACGTTCCATGCATCCGTTACCATGGTTTCTACATCTACATAAAACGCGTAGCTGTGGCGATCGCTCTTGTTTGTTGCCTCTGGGCGCAAACCGTTATAAGCCTGAAAACCACACTCAGCAAATTGATCTGGATCGTTTACTGAAGGGTACGAAGCATCGGTATTTGCTAAACCACATGCGTAAGAGGCTTCATCGCCAGGTACTATTTCGTAGTTTTCTTTACGGTATTCAGCACCAATAGTTACATATAAAGGCTCATTGCGGCCAATATCAACGATGCCGTTAAAATCAGCATTAACTGTTGTTTGATCAAATCTAAAACCACCAGAGTAACCGCCGCTTGGGCCTGCATTTGCTGCTATATCGGCATCGCTTGCATCTGGGTTATTAAATACGTACTCCGCCGCATAAGAGGCATTTATAGTATTACGTGAGGTAAAGTCGTATTGGTTTTCACCATACACTGCCGATACATCGTATCCCCAATCTGGGTTTATATCGCCTCTAAAACCAACCGCTACTGAAATATCTTCAGCTTCGTTATAAATGCGGGGTAAAAAACCATCGCTGTATACTTGCGTTACATTTTTAGACGCTTCGTTAAAGTTACGGTAAAAACCATTACCCAGCGCGGTACGCTCAGAATAGCCACCAAATGAGTACAATTCGCTGTCGCCCATTGGCAAAGCCATGTTGTAAAACAACGAGGTAAATTCACTTTCTGAGTTACCTTGGCCCCAACGTACATCTTCACTCAGCGTGCCTGGCTCAACATTTAACGACCCACCGGTATCGCGCTCTGCACGGTTAGTGCCATCAGCATCACGATACTCAAGCGATAAATTAATAAAGCCGCCTTCGTTACCTAAGTCAAAACCACGGTTTAAACCTGCAGAAAGCGTATCGCCGTCGCCTTCACTGGTGCCGCCGTACTGTACGTAACCCGTTGTTACGCCAGTTGAATTATTAAGCGATAAGTTAATTACGCCAGCTATCGCGTCAGAGCCATATTTAGCTGCTGCGCCATCGCGTAGTACTTCTACACCTTTAAGCGCAGTTAGCGGAATGGCGTTCATGTCGGTGCCGGCTGCGCCTGCACCTACAGTGCCGTTAAGGCCAAAAATAGATTGATTATGGCGGCGCTTACCGTTAACCAACACTAACGTTTGATCTGGCTGTAAGCCGCGCAGCGTTGCTGGTCTAAATAAATCAGAGCCATCAGATACTTGCGTACGAGAAAAGTTAAACGACGGGGCAGTAGCTTGCAGACTCTGCCCTAGTTCTGTAAAGCCGCCTTTGTTTAAATCATCAGCGTCTATTAAATCAATAGGTGACGAAGACTCAGTAGAGGTGCGGTTAGAAACGCGCGACCCTAATACAGAAATTTGTTCGATATTTTGTGCAGCCTCAACAGGTGCTTCTTGAGCGCTTACAATGCTTGGTGCGCTTACGGCAAACGCAACAGCGGCAGCTAATGTATTTAAACGGTATGTTGGCATGGTGACGACCCTGTTTAGTGTGTTCTTTAATATTTGTTATTGCGATGTAACGCATCGCACTGGGGAACATCCTAGCAACATATGCAAATAAAAAGAAATGAAAAAAACTAAATAATAGGTCTAACTATGCAAAAAAATGTAAATACTAAAAAATAACACTTAAACTTGTTCAAAACACATACAATTAAGGATTTTAATTTCAACCCCAAATTAAATTAACACTTTATTTACAATGGATTTATCACGCTTTCTTGTACTTTTACGGGTAACCAACAACAAATGGTAGTACCTGTTCCTAAAGTACTGCTAACTTCTATTTTTCCGCCGTGATCTTGCAAAATAAAGTTAACAACGGTCATTCCTATTCCTAATGAGTGGGCTGTTTTCTGTGTAGTAAAAAAAGGCTTAAAAAGGTGCGCTTGGGTATTTTCATCCATTCCACAACCGTTATCTTTCACTTTTATACATACCCCCTCATTTTTCTGCGTTACGCTTAGTTCAATAATGATGCCTTTTTCTAGTTCATGTTCGCACGCTTGTTGAGCATTTAATAACAGCTCAACAAAAATTTGATGAATAGACGACAGCTCCCCCCAAATAAGCGGCACTTGCTCAAAGTTGGTTTTTATTTCGCAGTATTTAAGCTGCCCTTGCAACACGCCTAAAGCAGAGCCTGCAACCTCGCTTACATCTAAATATTGCTTGTTATGGGTACTTGTAAATTGGCTAAGGTTTAATAAATTATGCACAGTTTGCTTTATGCGCTTTAAACCATCTAGGCTTTCGCTCAACTGCGAGTAAATTTCGTGTCCATTCCATGCCAGTTGGTATTGTTTTTTTAGATCAACCAACACGCTTTTAAATTGCCCTGCATTTAATTGGCCGTTTAAAAACTGCTCGTTATAGTGAAGAGATTTTGATAAAAGAGGGCTAACATATTGCAAGCTTTCTATATTACTAATTACATACGAAAGCGGGTTATTTATTTCATGCGCAATACTGCAGGACAAAACACCCACACTTGCCATTTTGTCGGCCTGAACAAACATTTGCTGATACAAAGACAGCTCAGCAACGTTTTTGGTTAGTTCGCCATTTAACACAACTAACAATTGGCTTTTATCGGCAAGCAGTTGCTCTGCAGCTATGCGCTTTTGCTGCTCATCTAAAAAGGCTTGTTTGTAGTCGTCGGTTAAAGTGCTCATCCTATTCGCTCCATAAATACGCATCCATGTATAACGTTTAGTTTGCCACACGTAATTATGCAAACTAGGGGCAATTTTTAGGCTATGCTTATTATTTTAAAAGGTAGCACTATGACCAAACCAGCAGACGCTGCACATTCAATCACTGCCGTAGATGTACTTTGTGTTGATGACGACGAAATTGTTCTGCGCTCACTAACCTCCTTATTAAAAAATAATAACTTTAGTTTTATGACCTGCAAAAGCCCAGTGCAAGCGCTTGAGCTTTTAAACAGCCACGAATTTAGCTTAATCATTAGCGACATGAAAATGCCCACCATGAATGGCGCGCAATTTTTAGAGCAAGCCCGTAACAAAGCCCCCGAAACACAACGTATTTTATTAACCGGCTACGCCGAAATAGAAACCACCCTAGCCGCTGTAAACCTAGCGCAAATTAACGGCTACATTCAAAAACCATGGCAAAACGATATGCTTTTGCGCAGCATAAACGACAGCATCGAAAAGTTTCAGCTAAAAAAACAAAACAAGCAACTCGAGCTGCAAGTAAAACAGCAAAACAAAGAACTTCTCGAATTAAATAACTCATTAGAGCAACGAGTAGAAAAGCGTACAAAACAAATTAAGCAAGTACTTAAACAGCTAGAAGATGCTAATGAGCGCGAAAAACACGAACACAAAGCCACCGTAGAGCTACTTTATAATTTTATAAACGCCAATCCGTACTTAGATGGCAACAAAGCGCAAAAAATTGCCGACACCTGCACCCAAATAGCACTGTACTTAAACCTCTCGCAAAAAAGTATAGATTTAGCCCCCATGGCGGGTTACTTAGCGCAAATAGGTTTGCTTGCTATGGACCCAGAGCTCTATAAAAAGCCAGTGAGCCGGCTAAGCGAGCAACAGCGCAAAGCCTTTTATACACACCCAAGCACAGCACAATTAATGCTTATGCCTGCTATACATTTACATGATGTATCTGATGCAATTTATCATCAATATGAGCGCTTTAACGGCAACGGTTTACCAAAAGGATTAGCAGCAAACGACATTCCTATTGGCGCTATGGTGCTTAGCGTTGCTCGCGATTATTGGAACGCATTTGAACAAAGCCAAAGCCCCACAGACAAAGAGCGCCACAGCGATGCACTCGAAAGCGTTAAAATGTACAGTGGCACTTTTTACCACCCTAAAATTGTTCGCGCACTAGAGGCAAGCCATAGCAAATTAAATGAGCAACTTAATAATGCGGGCTCTATCATTATATGCAGCGCTCAAGAGCTAAAAGCCAATATGATTTTAGGCCATACGTTACACAGCCACAGCGGTATTATGTTGTTACCTAAAGGCCATGTGTTTGGTAAAAAATCCATCGAAAAACTACAGCAACTAGAAGCCAAAAAACCAACCCCATTTAGAATAATGGTAAAAAGCGCTAAATGAGTGATCTAAACTGTGGCTTTTTTCGTTACAATTACCGTAAATAAGCTAAACTAATTCAAACAGGTACCTGTTAATCTGGGTATATATTTTAAACTGTTTAATACCAATCCGCTTAATTAAGTAATTTATTTTAGGGTGGAAAAACGTGTTGATAGCTAGGCAAAAAATTCGCTATTTAGTTGTTCTAAATGAGAGTTTTTTAACGCTGGTAGCGACACGTTTAGCCCCGCAAAATGATCAAGTATTATTGCGAATAGGTATCACATTGCTTTAAGGAGCACAGCGTGTCGCGATTTTCTGCAGTCACTGACAATCCCCACGACGGACGTTTTAATCAAAAAACGGGCATTTTACTTACCAACTTAGGCAGTCCAGACGCGCCCACCCCAGCGGCACTGCGTACCTACTTACGTGAATTTTTATCCGATCCGCGCATTGTAGAAATTCCACGTTTAGTGTGGATGATAATACTGCACGGTATAATTTTGCGTATTCGCCCTAAGCGCTCAGCAAAACTATACGAAAGCATTTGGACCGAAAACGGCTCGCCGCTAACACATATTACCCGCCTGCAACGCGACAAACTAAACGCGCTACTCCAAGAGCAAGGTTACACCAATACCGAAGTTGTTATGGCCATGCGTTACGGTAACCCTTCAATAGAGGCGGGCCTTGAAGCGCTGCGCGATAAAGGCCTAACGCGCATAATTGTACTGCCGCTTTACCCCCAATATTCAAGCCCTACCACTGGCTCAACATTTGATGCCGTATCAAGAGTATTGCAAAAATGGCGCTGGGTGCCTGAGCTACACTTTGTAAATGGTTATCACAAAAACACCGCTTACATTGATTCATTAGCTAGCAGCATTAGTGAAGATTTAGAAAAAAACGGCATGCCACAAAAATTAGTTTTTTCATATCACGGTATGCCAAAGCTATTTTTAGATAGAGGCGATCCTTACCACTGCCTATGTTTGCAAACCACGCGTTTAGTGGTTGAAAAACTAGGCCTTGATAAAGATAAAGTAATTAGCACTTTTCAAAGCCGCTTTGGTAAAGCCGAATGGTTAAAGCCATACACCGACGCCACGCTTGCATCGTTACCTGATGAAAACATTACCGACGTTGCAATTTTAAGCCCTGCTTTTAGCGCCGATTGCTTAGAGACACTCGAAGAGCTTGAAGAAGAAAATCGCGAAATTTTTGAAAACGCAGGCGGCGAAAAGTACCGTTACATAGCCGCTTTAAACGACAGAGACGATCACATTAACGCTTTATATGATGTGCTAAAACCAATGCTTTAAACGCATCTTTATTGCCTTAACGTAAAAAAGCGGTGTTAAATTTAACACCGCTTTTTTAGTTGTAAGATAAGCATTTATTAAATGTCATAGCCACTATTTTGCGCAAGCAAGCTTCGCGCCTACAACTTTCACTTCTCATTTAATCCTCATTCCCTTCTCTTTGTGCATTTTTGTATTAAAGATCAATAAACCACAAAGAGGTTAAGAGCCGCTTCGCTTTAGAGGAGCAATTAGCACCTTGCGCGAGCAAGCTTCGCGCCTACAACTTTCACTTCTCATTTAATCCTCTTTCCCTTCTCTTTGTGCATTTTTGTATTAAAGATCAATAAACCACAAAGAGGTTAAGAGCCGCTTCGCTTATAGAGAAGCAACTAACATTTTGCGCGAGCAAGCTTCGCGCCTACCAACAAAATTAACACCGAGGTAAATTACCTTGTAGACGCGCAGCTTGCTGGCGTTTTAAAAGCAACGCTTTTACCTGTTTTAACCTATTCGTTAACGCTTTTCTTTAACTTTTACGGGTAATCATCAACGTACAAACGCCGGCAATTATTCCCCAAAACGCAGAGCCCACCGAGAGCATGGTTAAATCAGATGCGGTTACCAAAAACGTAACTATTGCAGCCTCTGTGTATTGGGCTGAGCTTAAAGCTTGCTGCAAGCTATTAGCAATGGTGCCAAACAACGCAATACCCGCTAAGGCTAAAATTAATGCCTGGGGTAAACTTGCCACTAAACCAACAAGCGTTGCCGCGCAAAGTGCCATAACAATATAAAATACGCCTGCGGCAATACTTGCCCAATAGCGTTTATCGGGGCTTTTATCGGCCTCGTCGCTCATACAAATAGCAGCGGTAATAGCGGCTAAATTAATAGAGTACGTACCAAACGGCGCAGTTAAAATATTAATAAAACCAGTTACATTAAGCGTAGCTGAGATAGGCGCTTTATAATTATGAGCCTTTAGTACAGCAATACCCGGTAAGTTTTGAGAGGTCATGGTCACTATATAAAGCGGTAAGCCAATACTTATACACGCTTGCAAGTTAAACACCGGCGCTATGTATGCAAACTCACTTATTTTCCAATGAATAGCGCCAGTATCAATATGCCCCATTTGCCACGCCAGTAGCACGCCTGCAACTAAAACGCTAAGCATGGCAAAACGCGCAAAAAATCGTTTTCCTAAAAAATACATAAGCACCATTAGGCCTATAACCAGTGGTAGCTCATTCATAAAATTAAATACATCTATACCAAAGGTAACCAATACGCCTGCCAGCATGGCACAGGCAAGTTCGCTCGGTATACGGTTCATTATTTTTTCAAACCAACCGGTAACCCCAGACACAAAAACCAATGTAGCGGCAAACATAAATGCACCAATGGCTTCGCCTAAATGGTAGCCCTGCGCGCTGGAAATAAGTAAAGCCGCCCCAGTGGTAGACCATGCAATTAAAACGGGCACTTTATAATAATACGACAACCCAATAGTGGTTATGCCCATTACCAGCCCTAGCATTAAAAGCCAGCTTGCGACTAAATCGGGCGTGCCGCCAAGGGTTATAACAACTTGATAAATAAGCGCAATAGAACTTGAAAAACCAATAATAACAGCCACCAACCCTGCGGTTGCTCGATTAAGCAGCTGATCGGAAAACGTCATAAAATCCCTCTTAATTTTAGATTTTTAAGCCCACAACATACGTTGCCTATTTACGCTTTGCAATTAGCGTTTACGCTATTAAGCGTGAAAAATATTCATTATTTTAAAATTTTTTTTACCTATAAAGATCACACCTTTCATTGCCAAATTAAAAACAAAAACAATTATTCGCTTACGCTTACACCCCGCTAAAACTCTATAAAAACCCATCCTTTTTAGCTCAACAAACAAAACCCATTATAGGTAAATTGTTTATTTACAATCATTTACAATGCAAATAATTAGCACTTTTATACTACCATCACCAACTTGATCTAATTCTCTAGATGATATAAAACGTAACAATTAGTTAACTAAAAACCCCGTAAGAGAAACAAATGAAACGCGCTATTTTAATAATTGTTGCCCTTGGTCTATCTGCATTTGCTATTTATCAGCTGCTATTTAATACCGAAAAACCTCAGCAGGTAACGGCGCCTGTTGCAGTGGATATAGTGCCCGTTGACTCTCAATTTGCAGCAAATAAAAAAGCACCACAGCCCATTGATATGAGTAAAGATCCCGTTAACGTAAAACCTAAAACCATTGAGGCACCAGCGAAAAGCAACCAGTTTGAGGCTATAAACAAGGTATCTGAAAAAGCTAAAGAGGTACTTACCAACGCCAACGTACTACCAAGCGATTTAAACAACGAAGCCTACATAGAGTTCGACCTAAATACGTTACAAGCCCTTGAAGCTGGCGACTCGTTTGATATTTCAATTCCGCAAACCGTTGAAACCTACAGCGCCGAAATCACCTCGTTATCGGAGGCGAGTAATGGCGATAAAAGCATATTTGGCCAAGTTATTGGTGCCAACGGGCAACTACACACCACGGTTATGACCGTAGGAAACGATGCAATTTATGGGCAATTTACCGCACCTAGCGGCAATTACGTTTTTGAAAGTAAAGGTAAATATGGCTGGATTGCAGCAAAACGCGACTTGTACCAAAACCACATAGAACATCACGTAGATGCGCCCACACCAAAAACAGATAAAACCATAGATATGTTTGCCCCAAAAAAAACTAAACAACCCAACACGCAGTAACCCAACTAAATCAATCAGCAGTAAAACTTCCAACCACTACATAAGTAAGGAAATATAAAAATGAAAAAACTAATCACTACGGCAGCCATTGCCAGCGCGCTATTTGCAACCAGTGCAGCACAGGCAGTAACGATTGATATTGGTATTTTATATACCGACCAATCGGCCGCAGCTACGAGTAATATAAACACTAAAATAAACCAGCTAATCGCCTTTAGTAACCAGGTTTATAGCCAAAATGGGGTAGACATTACACTGCGTTTAGCGGGCACAGAAAACCTAGGCGATTACGCAATTACACCGTCTGAAGATTGGTTAGATGCAGTAACTAACAGCAGCTACGTAGATGGTTTACGCACTAGCTGGAAAGCCGACATGGTTGCCGTACTTGGTACCGGCCAAAGTGCGGGTAATGGTTTAATCTCGTGTGGTTTAGCTTGGGTTGGCCAAGGCACTAACGGTAATTTATACAGCTCGATGAGCGACCGTATGTACTCTATTACTGCTATTGATTGTGGCGCAACTACGTTTGTACACGAACTTGGTCATAACCAAGGCCTAGCGCACTCACGTAAACAAGGCGATACCTCGGGCGGCGTATATGTTGATGGAATGGGCCACGGCGTACAAAACGAATTTGCAAGTATAATGGCTTACCCGCATGTTTACGGTAGTGCAACGCAGTACGATTACTTCTCTAACCCTAATTGGAGTGTAAATGGCTTGGCTTTTGGTGTAACTAACCAAGCGTATGCTATTCGTACGGTTACCGACACTAAAACAAGCATTGCTAACTTTAAGTAAGTGATTTAAAGCAGGCTGTATTTAGCCCACTTATAATTATTTCCCTTTAGAGCGCATTTGCGCTCTTTTTTATTTGGCTTAAGGTTTGTTGATCTTTCAAGGTTAAGTCACTAAAAGCCTAAAAGTGCGCAGCTAATTAATGCACTACTATTTTTTGTTTTATAGCAGGCATTAACGTTTTACCGTCACCATCTACTTTACTTAAAAGCTTAAGCCCCATTACTTTGGCAAGTACCGGGTAAATATCAAGATTATTTACCTTTTCAAGGCTTAGCCCTTGTTTAAAAGCAGGCCCTACAGCAATTAACGTAGCCGCCATATCATCGGTATAGGCATAGCCATGAGTACCTAAATACATTGCTTTGCCTTCGTTAGTAAATACCGCAGGCGCATTAGTTTGCACAACAATATCGCCCACACGGGTGCCTTTATTATAATGATACCCAGCTAATTGCTCGTCGTTTAATACCGTATAACGCCCGTTTGCGGCTTGTTGCAAACGTTGTTTGTAAGTTGCAATTTGCTCGCTTGTTACAGCAGGCTTTGCATAAATAAGTAAACGCGGGCCGGTATTTTTAACTATAAAATTATCGTTTTTAGGCAATGTAGATACATCAATACTTTGCTCTGGGTTTACATGCGCCATACCGTGATCGGATACAATAACAAGGTTAATCTCTTGCTCTAGCTTGCTTAAACGGGTTTGTAATTGGCCCATTAGTTCATCTAATTGTTTTACCGCATCGCGAGTTTGCGGTGCGTCTGGGCCAAACTCGTGGCCCATGCTATCAACAAGCGAAAAATAACTTGCTACAAAACGTGGGCGCTGCGCTTTAGGTAAGCTTAGCCACTGTATTATTTGATCAACACGGCCTTGGTACTCACTGTATTTAGAATAGTGAAAGTAATAGTCGGGCGTCATACCATTAAAGCGCGCATCCGACTCTGGCCAAAAATAAGTAGCCGACTTTAGCCCCTGCATTTTTGCTAAATTCCAAAGTGGAATACCATTTACCCACGTGCTATCGCGCATACCTTTACCCATGCTGTAGCACTCGTTTTTACGGGCTTTATCACAAAAGTTATTATCTACAATGCCATGATTTACCGGCAGCAACCCTGTAATAATAGAAATATGGTTAGGAAACGTTTTTGTTGGGTAAACCGGCATTAGCTTTTGCGCGCGTACACCCTTAGCAGCCATTGCTTTTAAATTAGGCGCGCCGTGTTTTTCTATATAATCCCAACGCATGCCATCTATTGATATAAGTACAACGGTTTGCTCTTTTGCCGCATATGCCGCTTGGCTGGTTAACACTAAAAGAGCCAACATCATCGCCTTTAAAAATACATACTTCATTACAAATACTCGCCTACATTAAAATGCGTTAAATACTGAAAAATATAGCTTTATAATACAATTGCCAGGCCTTAAATGATACAAGCACCTGTACCTAACTCGTCTAGGTGTATATATTAACAAGTAAGTATTTAAAACGAATGACAACGCGCATTTACTTTGCCAGTCGTCACCACTAAGCAAGGACTCCGATGACTATCGACTTTAGTAAAAAAATAACCCCAGCGCGCATGTATCGCACGACTGCAAATTTACAAATGGCGATGGAAAGCGATCGCGGTCGTATAATTAACAGTGCAGCTATTCGTAGGCTGCAGCAAAAAACTCAGGTTTTTCCGCTAGAGCGAAACGCAGCGGTGCGCTCGCGCTTAACTCACTCACTAGAAGTACAGCAAGTTGGCCGTTTTATAGTACAGCGCATTTTTGCAAATTTAAGCTTTGAGCAACAAACTGAGTTTGGCTTAAAAGGGCTAGAACGCCCACTAGAAAGCCTAGTAGAAATGGCCTGCTTAATGCACGATATAGGCAACCCACCCTTCGGACATTTTGGCGAAGCTGCCATAAATCACTGGTTTAATAACAATTTAGCAAGTGTTACACCAGCGCGCTGCCAAGAGCAAAATACCGGTATAGGGGTTATTTTTAAGCACCTAGCGCACGATATTTGTAATTTTGAAGGCAACGCCCAAGGCATACGCATAATACATTCGCTACTGGGGTTAAACTTAACTTATTGCCAAAGCGCGGGCATTTTAAAGTACACCCGCCCCGCGGGGTTAAACCCAAAAGACATACCGCAAAATAAAAACTACTTAATGAAAAAAGTAGGTTACTACTACAGCGAAAAAACCTTTGTAGAGGCATTGCAAAACGAGCTGGTTATAGAGCCATACTGCCGCCATCCGGCAAGTTACATAATGGAAGCAGCCGACGATATTTCGTATTGCTTAGCCGACATAGAAGACGCCGTAGAAAAAGACATAATAACCACCGAGCTACTTTGTCAGCAGCTAAAAAGTGAATATAAAAAAGCCCTTATAAACCTAACCATTGACGACACCGAACACCTAAATTTTGTAGATAAAGCGGTAGATTACGCACTAGAGCGCGCCAACGCGCAGCCTTACAACTTTAATAGCGAATTTTTTATTTACCTACGCGTGGCCTTACTTCACCCGCTTGTAAACCACGCCGCCAAGCGTTTTATAGAGCACATTGAGCCTATTTACCACGGCGACTTTAACCAAGCCCTATTAGAAGATAACAGCCACCTACACGCCGTTACTAAAACCCTTAAACAGGTGGCGCTTAAGCATGTGTTTTCTCACAAAGAGGTAGAAAAACTCGAACTACAAGGCTATCGCATAATTAACGGCCTGCTCGATTGTTATAAACCATTGCTACAACTTAACAGCGACGATTTTAAACGCGCATTAAATGGCGACTCACGATTATTAATCGAATCGCGTTTGGTTAAAAAGCTCTCTAAAAAGCACTTAAATAGTTATCAGCACGCCATAGATGCCATGCAAGAAGAGCCCGACCACTTTGCCGCTTACGAGTTTTACTATCGCTGTAGGCTAATTCAAGATTACATAAGTGGCATGACCGACCAATTTGCCTATGACGAGTACCGCAGCCTAATGGTGATTGACTAACGAGGGCGTGCTGTTGGATGGTTTTTACAAACCTAACGCCGCGATTTAACCCCCTTAGATTGAACAAATTTTCAATCCACAAAGGCCAACACGCCCTTAGTGCCTAGATATATTTTAATTTTGCGCTTAAAATCAGACTATTGATACCTAAGCGCCGTGTTTTATGATTATTAGACTCTCTCAACTTATTTTTTGCTTTGCTTTATTTTACAGCAGCCAAAGTGCTGCCTATAACGAAGCCATGTGTATTTTAATTAAGCAAGAAATGCAGCAGTACAGTAATAATAAAGCCAGTGCCAAATACCGCAGCGCCGCACGCGATTTTAAAAGAAACTGTAATAAACCCAAGCAAGTACAAACAAAACCAAAACCTGTAGAGCCGCCAGTTGTTGAACAAGAGCCACAACCACTTGCCCTTACCCCCGAGCAAGAACAACAACTGCTTGAGCAAATAACTGCGGCCGAAAAAGCTATAAAACAAAGCGCAAGCAAAGCAACTACAAGCTCTCAGCCTACAAATCAAATAAGCCAGCAAAGCTCAGAAACTAACGAGCCAGAGACTGCGCCAATTAATACAGTAAAGGATACGCCAAGCACACCTAAGGGTGAACTTGAGTCTAATAACAGCGAGTTAATACCTACCACTAGCCAAGCGCAGCCGGTGGCCACTGAAACCGCCCCAAAAGCAGCGCCTAAAAAAGAGCCTAAAAAAGAGCAGCCAACGGTTAATACAACGCCCAAACCCGCACCTGTACTTATACCTGCGCCAGTTGCAGAGCCACCAAGTTCATTATTGCTACCAAGTTTGCTACTGCTTATTGTGGTATTAATTGGCGCCATGGTAGTTATACGTTTACGCCGCGCTAAACAAAATAAGCCCGAGCCGCCTGTTGCTCCACCGGCTACAGCCCCAACTAAAGCGGTGACTAAAAACAACAAAAGCGCAGAGCAAGCAGCACCATCCAAAACGGCTCCAGCCCCAAGTGATGAACTTTCAAAACCAGTTGTGCCACCGGTTTCGGCCTCGAGCGAGCCAGAGCCTGCAAGCTCTAATGCACCAAAAAACGAGGCAATTAACGAGCCACTGCCTGCCGATACGCAAGCCACAGAGGCTGAGCCAGAACAAGCTAAACCAGAAGAAGATGCACCAGCATCTGAACCTGAACCTAAAAAAGTAGCGCCAGAGCCAAACACCGCAGAGTTTGAAGCTGCCGCAAAAAATACATTAGCGCGTATTCAAAATGCAAAAGGCTTTACAGAGCCCGAGGTAAGAGAGTTTAACCCAGACGCGCCTTCGGTTAAGCGCACGCGTAAGCACAAAGCCGCCGCAGTAGAACAGCCAAAAGCAGAGCCCATTGAAGAAGTAAAACCACAAGAGTCTACTCTTATAAACGAACCGGCTGCGCCTAGTAACCCTATCAATGAGCCTAATACCAACGCGCATCTGCATACAGCCGATAAAAACAGTGAGCTTGAACAAACCACGCTAAATAGCGAACACGACTTTAAAGAGCCCGAAATTCGCACCTACAATCCAGATGCGCCTTTAAAACCAAGTAAAGAGCCTGCACAAGCTACAGTTTCAGCAAAACCAAATAGCGAACTCACGTTAGAGACACCAATATCAACAGCTCACGAACCACAGCCAGCTCAAGAAAAGCCAGCGCAACCAGAGGCCGATAGTACGCTCAAGCAAAGTGATTCTAGCAACCCATTTGCAAACCTTTCGCTAGATGAAAGCTGGGACCCAAACTCAGATAAAAAGCCCGTGATTGAGGAAAAAAAGAAAGCGCCTAAATCACAAGCCTTAATCGAGGCAGAAGAGCGCGCTAAAAACATGCAAACAAAAGAATAGCTGAGCAAATAAGCTTGATATTATTGCTCTAAACAAATAATTTTTAACGCAGCAAGCACGCGCTATTTAAAGATTAAATTGGTATTACTCAATTACCAGCACAAAAAAGCGGCCACAAGGCCGCTTTGTTGTTTAAAAATATAGAGTTGTATTAATGCGCTTACTTAAGCGAGCTATTTTAAGTATGGATTTAAGACTGAGAAAACGTTTTATTGCTACAAAAAATGCGTTGTTTAGTTGTTATAACTAACTAGTTGAAAATTCCTGTACTTTTAGCATCTTTGTATTTGTAACACAGCTGCGCCAAGTTTGGCCGCTCAAAATAATTAACTATTATTACGCTTAGTATTATTCGGGGGGCATGTTTTTAATATTTAAATCGTATTGTAAAATACCATCGTTATTAACCGCTACACCCGCTAATTGCACAGAGTGATTAGCAAACTCTTCCGACGCCGATAAATGCGCTAACACGCCAGCTATATCCTCGTGTTTAGGTTGCCCGTCGGTTGCCACAATGCCTGCATTACAATCGTTTTGCTTACACTCAAAGCTGTATAAAAATAGCGACTTTTCAGCAAAGCTGCTTTGCACTTTATCTAAAAACACTTGCTCTGACTGTGCTAAATCAAGCGTACTTTGAATTTGAGCAGCGCTTTCTAGCTCAGAGTATTCACCCACCTCTTGAGGAGTAATCACTATTTGCTCGGTAAGTGCAGTGCCTTCTTTATTAGTTACATCGTGGCTACTTTGCATTGCTTGTATATCTACCACCAGAGGTTGAGCAGGCTGCACAGCCGTAGTGTTAGTTATTGAGTTGGGTAGATTATTTTGAGCCAAGGCGGTCAAATCGTTTTTAAACACGTACAAAGTTGCAGCAGTGATAGCGCATGCAATGAGTAATTTGTTCATAATACTTCCCTCCTTCAACCAATTTACGCAATACAATTAAGTGAAATGCTTTTTAAGTGTAGCCAATGTTAATATTATGTTTTGTTTGGGTGTGTACTGTCAATCTTTAATACTAGACAGTGCAAATTAAAAGAACAATTTTATCAATGTTAATATTTAATGAACCACTGGTAAGCTCAGCGCGCCACATTATAATGCTGGCAATAGCTACACGCTCATTTTGCAACCAAGCAGCACGTTATTTGTTTGTAACAAACTGTAAAAAGCAACTCTTTTTATGACCACACCCCAAGCAAAAAGTTTGCGTTTATTGTTACTAAAACTTAAATAAAATTACCCAAAGTAAATAACCGCATAATTAAAACCACACACAGCAGTTTTAATTTGCTAAAAGATGCAAAGATTACATAAAGAAAGGCACTAACATGAAGGCGCGATTTTATATCGCGCTTGTAGACGTGAGCTTGCTCACGTTAGAAACGCAGCTTCTCATTACTTAAAAAATTAACACCGTAAAAGCCCTGCTTTTAAACGAAAGCAATGCGCGTCTACAAGGTTAAATTTTACGCTGGCGTGGATGTGGTGTGTAGGCGCGATTTTATATCGCGCTTGTAGACTTCAAGATTTTCTGTTAGCACTCGATGTAGGCGCGAAGCTTGCTCGCGCTCTGTATTTTTAGTTCCCTATGTCGCGTTGGCGTTGGCAACCAAGGGGCGCAAACGCATCAGAGCGCGCAAGGTAACTTTTACCATAATTAAACTCACCTCGGCCAGTTTGTGTATTTAACTTAAAAAAACCACAAATTATGGGGGTGTCTTCTAAACCGTCAATAAATA
>NZ_DJHW01000100.1:0-4599 GCF_002433295.1 Pseudoalteromonas sp. UBA6610
TAGCCATCGTAGCGACCTTGATTACATACTTAGCGAAATTGCCGGCGAAATTAACTCAGGCCATATTTACGTGCAATCGGGCGATATGCCAAAAGCCGAGCGTAAAAACCACGGTTTATTAGGCGCTAAGCTTGCAAGCGATCCATCGGGTTACGTAAAAATAGAGCAAATCTTTAAAGGTGAAAACTGGCATGACGATTTCCGCTCACCGCTGGGCACCACAGGCGTAAAAGCGCATAATGGCGATTACATAATTGCGGTAAACGGCCGCTCGGTTAAAGACGTGGCTAACTTTTACGAACTCCTTGAAAACACCCAAGGCGAGCAAGTAGAGCTAGTGCTAAACAGCAAACCGCGTAGCAAAGGCGCGTGGCAAGTAACAGTAAAACCGGTAGCCAGTGAGCAAGGCCTACGTTATTTAGACTGGGTTAACTCGCGTGCAGCCTACGTTAATAAGCTATCAAACGGGCGTATTGGCTACGTGCACCTGCCAAATACAGCGTATGAAGGTAACCGCGCCATGTTTAAAAATTACATGCCGCAAACAACCAAAGACGCCATGATTATTGATGACCGTTACAATGGCGGTGGCTATATTCCTGAGCACATGATCACCTGGCTTGCACGTAAACCACTTAACTATTGGAAACGCCGAGGCACCGAGCCGACTAAAACTCCACAGTTTGCGCACGACGGTCCTAAAGCAATGCTAATAAACGGCTATTCAAGCTCAGGCGGCGACGCAATTCCTTACTACTTCCGCCAAGCGGGTTTAGGTAAGCTAATTGGTACGCGTACGTGGGGTGGCTTAATTGGTATTTCTGGCAACCCTGCTCTTGTAGATGGCGGGCAAGTAATTGCGGCTACATTCCGTATTTTAGATACCCAAGGTAACTGGATTATAGAAAACGAAGGCGTTGCTCCTGATATTAAAGTGGTTGATCGCCCAGAGCTTATTTATAAAGGCCAAGATCCATCGATAGAGCGTGCTGTACAAGAGTTATTAAAGGAGCTTAAAGAAAACCCTAAGCAACCCTTAGTGGTGCCACCAGCTCCGTCTAAGTTTTAATTTGCTGCAGAGCTAAACAAGCTAATACCAATAAAAAAACCCTGCAAATTTGCAGGGTTTTTTAATAATTCGAGTTTAATGACTTATATGTATTAAGGCTTATCTTTTTCTCCAACCACTCCATACATCATCTATATCGTCGGCTTTATTTTTTTTCTTTTTCTTGCCTGTGCCGGCGGGCTTTGCCATTGGCTTATCGCTTTTAAGTGCTTGTGCTGCATCAAGATTTGCTTGGTTTACCGCAAAACCGGTTACTTCTTCACGCTCTAAACGCAGTTTGTTTTTCTTTTCGATTATTTTAAAGTGATGAAAGTCTTCGTAATCAATTAACGATAACGCTAGGCCAACTTCACCGGCACGGCCGCTTCGGCCAATACGGTGCATATAATCAGCGGGGCTACGCGGTAAGTTAAAGTTAATAACGACAGGCAGTTTGGCAATATCTAAACCACGGGCTGCTATATCGGTGGCAATAAGTACTTCTATTTCACCGGCTTTAAACTTTTCAATTACGCGAGTACGCTCACTTTGGCCTTTGTCACCATGAAATACCTGTGCGTTAATACCACGCTTTTCAAGCTTAGCTGCTAAGTGCTCACAGTCTTTTTTAGCGTTTACAAAAATAAGTGCTTGGCGCCATTTATGCGCTTTAATTAAATGCGCTAAAGCCGTGGTTTTTTCGCCTTTATTAACTGTAAATACGCGCTGTACTAAGGTGCTTTCGTCTTTGCTTTGAACTTGTATTTCAACAGGGTTGGTTAACAGCTCTTGCGTTAATTGTGTTACTTGCTCTGGGAAGGTCGCTGAAAACAACATGGTTTGTTTTTTAGCAGGCATAAGCGCTAATAACTCAGCAAGCTCTTCGGTAAAGCCAAGGCTTAACATGCGGTCGGCTTCATCAAGCACAAGTGTAGTTACTTTATCGAGCTTAATAGCATTGCTTGAGATTAAATCGAGCAAACGCCCTGGTGTTGCAACAATAATATCGGCGCCGCCGCGTAGAGCCTGCATTTGTGTATTAACCGACACACCACCAAATACCGCCACTGTTTTAATGGCGCCATTAAAGTTAGCAGAATACGATTTAACGCTATCGGCCACCTGCGTAGCAAGCTCGCGCGTAGGTACCAAAATAAGCCCAGTGACAAAATTACCTTTGCTCGCTGCTTTTTTAGATCCATGCTCTAAAAATAGGGTTTGCAGCATTGGCAAAGCAAACGTTGCTGTTTTACCTGAGCCAGTATTTGCCCCTGCAATTAAATCGCTACCAGCCAGTACACTTGGAATCGCCTTAGCTTGAATTGGCGTAGGTTGGCTATATTCCAAATCGGTTAAACGAGCTTGTAGCTCTGGAATAAGGCCAAGATCGTTAAAGGCACTAGGGCTTGTTGCTGAGGTCATAAAATTGTGGGCTTATTGCTAAAAAAGTAGCCTGTAATTTTAGCGTATTTAGCGCTTATTAAGTAGGGATTAGTGATTTAAATGTGGTTTAAGTAATGGCTGCGAGCGTCGAGTTACAAGCTTCGAGGAATTTTGACTGTCACCGTGAGCACTCCAAACTTAAAGAGGCTTTCATAAAAAGCCAACAACTAAGTTAGCAATATTATTAGTTCTTGCTAAGTTCTGCTTGTAACCTAGCTTTTGTTTCTCTTAAATAATTTATATAAGGATATGAGTCATTTGTAATGGCTAAAGCAGACTCCATCTGTTCAAGCGCTTGGCGAGTATCGCCTTGCATTTCATAACCGTAGGACAAGGCTGAAAGCGCATCGGCTGATTTTGGGTGGTTTTTTATATTGTACTTAAACACTTCAATAGCACGGGTAAATTGCTTGCTGCCCGTTAAGTTATAACCGAGTGATCTAACAGCGCGATCCGGTGGCGCAATCTGCTCGCCCCATTGCTGAGATAACTTTTTATAATAAACATCAATAGACTCTATATCATCGCTTAAAGCACTCATAGGCATTTGCTTAGGTAAAAATAAGTTGTGATAGGCATTAAATGAACCAGCAACCGAAGTCAGGTTATGCGATACATTATTAAACGCGTCACTAAAGAAGCGTAAATTTGGCAAGCTATTAGATTGCAAAGCTTGCTGCAGCTCATTGTATCGCTCACGCATTAAGCCAGCTTCTTCACCAATATTTATATAAACATAGTTATTCAGATCTTTTGATTTATTGATAAACGACTTAGCCGTTTTTACCGGTGCGCCATAGTTCCACCAAACCGCAGGGCTATACGCAATATGCGCTTGGAAAAGCTCAGGGTTAGCTTGCATTGTATAAAGTGCAAACACGCCTGCCGCAGAAGCCCCAGCAATTACATTAAAGTTGTGCGAACGGTAACTTTTATTAATCAAGGGCATAAGCTCTTGCTCAATAAATGCTAAAAACTTTGCTGCACCACCGCCTTCACCTACCGGGCCTTGTGGCTCTTTATTTACTGTGGGGTAAAAATCTCTGAGTCGATTGGTGTTTTCAATAGCGACAATAATAACCTCAGGCGCACGATTATCATTTTGTAAACGCTCCATCACTGCACTTATAAGTGGTATATTACCCGCGCCATCAAGGCGATAAATGACCGGATAAACTTTGTTTGGATTAGCTTGATAACTCTTTGGAAGCTGGACTACAACTGTGCGTTCTTCGTTTAAAACGGCTGAATTAATAGTATGTGTTTGTTGCGTATAACTAATGGTTTGCTGTTTTAAATCAGGCTCTGCAAGTGTGCTACTAGAATAAAATATAAATAAACTACATATAAAAACAGCGGTTAATAAACGCATTACTAATCCTTTAGAAAATAGTGTGTTATTTAATCTAACAGGCTTTGAGATACAAAAAAAGGCGCATTAAGCGCCTTTTTATCTTTAACAGGTAATTACCAACCTTTTGATTTTACTCAACAGTAACCGATTTAGCTAAGTTACGTGGTTGGTCAACGTCAGTACCTTTAATTACCGCTACATAGTACGACAGTAACTGTAATGGCAGTGTGTAAACAATTGGCGCAATAATATCGTCAGTGTGGTTTACGTTGATTACACGCATTGTGTCGTCTGACTCAAAGTGTGAATCTTTATCTGCGAATACGTAAATAATGCCGCCACGTGCGCGAACTTCTTCTACGTTTGATTTAAGCTTTTCTAATAGCTCATTGTTTGGTGCTACAACAATAATTGGCATGTCGGCATCTATAAGCGCAAGTGGCCCATGTTTTAGTTCGCCCGCTGCGTAGGCTTCTGCATGAATGTACGAGATCTCTTTAAGTTTAAGCGCACCTTCCATTGCAATTGGGTATTGTGAGCCACGACCTAAAAACAGTGAGTGATGCTTATCGGCAAATTCTTCTGCAAGGTCTGCAATGCCATCAGCGAGTAGCAATGTTTCTTCAAGCTTAGTAGGAAGTACTTTTATAGCATCTACAATGGTACTTTGATCAATGCCTTTTTCTTGCGCTATAGACGCAGTAAGCATTAACAAACCAACTAATTGCGTTGTAAATGCTTTAGTAGAAGCTAC
>NZ_DJHW01000100.1:4955-7689 GCF_002433295.1 Pseudoalteromonas sp. UBA6610
GTCATAAAGGCAAGGTCAGATTCGCGCACAAGTGATGAACCCGGTACGTTACAAATGGTCATTGATGCCATGTAACCTTGCTCTTTAGCTAGGCGTAACGCAGCTAGTGTATCGGCAGTCTCACCCGATTGTGAAATAGTAACAAGTAGGCTGTTTTCGTGTACATACGACTGACGGTATCTAAATTCAGAAGCTATTTCTACATTACAGCTAACACCCGCCAATTGCTCAAGCCAGTAACGTGCAACCATACCTGAGTGGTATGACGTACCACAGGCAATAATTTGTACGTGTTTTACATCTTTAAATATTTGCTGAGCGCTGTCGCCAAAGGCATCAATTGCTACACGGTCGTCGTTTAAACGTCCTTCAAGGGTATTGCGTACCGCAAGTGGTTGCTCGTAGATTTCTTTTAGCATGTAGTGGCGGTAATCGCCTTTGCCTGATGCATCTTGTGTGATGTTTGATTCAACAACTTCACGCTCTACAGCATCACCATTTTCATCAAAAATTTCTACTGTGTCGCGCGTAATGCGGGCTACGTCGCCTTCTTCTAAAAAGATAAAGCTACGAGTAACCGGTAATAGTGCTAACTGATCAGAGGCAATAAAGTTTTCCCCAAGGCCTAAACCTATAACAAGTGGGCTACCTGAGCGCGCTACGATGATTTCGTTGTCGTTTGCTTTATCAAATACAACGGTACCAAATGCACCTTCAAATTGCTTAACCGCTGCTTGAACAGATGCAAGTAACGTAGTGTGTTGCTTACGAAGCTTATGAACTAAGTGCACCATTACTTCGGTATCGGTTTCAGATAGGAACTCGTAGCCTTCTTCTTTAAGCGATGCGCGTAGACTTGCGTGGTTTTCAATAATACCGTTATGCACTAGTGCTAGCTGGTTATTTGATACATGCGGATGAGCGTTTTCTTCTGTAACACTACCGTGTGTTGCCCAGCGTGTGTGTGCAATACCTGTATGACCGCTAACGCCTGCTTTCTCAAGTGCGGCTTCTACGTTTACTACTTTACCTACTGCTTTTACAGTATTAAGTGTGTTGCCATCAAGCAATGCTACGCCTGCTGAGTCGTAACCACGGTATTCAAGACGTTTAAGGCCTTCAACTAAAATTTTATTTACTGGACGTTCTGCAACTGCCCCAACTATTCCACACATAGTGTCTCCATTAATTTTTTAATTCTAGTAACTCGCTTTGTAGTTACTATCCAATAATCTCTGCACAAATTAGTTTTACACCACACGCCTCAATCGCTTTGCGTTTATCATCTGCTAAGCCAGTATCGGTTATTAAAGTGGTTACTATTTTCCACGGTAATTCTAAATTTGGTATTTTTCGGCCAATCTTATCTGACTCAACCATTACTATTACTTCACGGGCGGCCTTTGCCATAACTTGGCTTAAGCCGACTAACTCATTAAAGGTAGTCGTGCCGCGTTTTACATCTATGCCGTCTGCACCAATAAATAGCTGATCAAAATCATAAGAGCATAATACGTTTTCGGCAACTTGCCCCTGAAACGACTCAGAATGCGGATCCCACGTACCGCCAGTCATTAAAAGTGTTGGCTCGTTTTCAAGTGATAGTAAACGGCTCGCCACTTTAATCGCGTTAGTCATTACAACTAACCCGTGCTTATTTGCAAGCTCTGGGATCATAGCGGCCGTAGTACGCCCGCTATCAATAATAATGCGGTTATGATCTTTTATAAGTGCAGCAGCAGCCTTTGCTATTGCTACTTTGCGCTTAGAGTCTATTTCGTCGGTGACGATTTCTTTTGGCAGTGCGATAGCACCGCCGTAACGGCGCAGTAATAAGCCACTTTTTTCAAGCGCGGTTAAATCTTTACGAATGGTTACTTCAGATGTTTGAAACTGCTCCGCAAGCTTTTCAACAGCCACTTCACCTAGCTCATTTACCTGAGTAAGTATTAAATGACGGCGTTGCTGGGTGTTTCGTTTAGTCATAAAGCTCGTAGATTAAGTTTCGTTTCGAAAGATGTGCAATTCTAAACGAAACTAATTAAATGGCAAGTGAACGAGCAAAAATAAAGCAGCTTTCAACGAGTAATAATAAAGGTAAAATAGTCACAGCATCTCTTAACTAAACAAAGAAACCTTAATGCAGCCATTTAATAGCTTAAACAAAGAGCTTTTAGCCCTCCGTAAACAAACAGGCGAAATATGCCGACTCTTCAATAAAAGCCCGAGTAAAGGTAATTTAAAACGCATTAAAGAGCTATTCGCTCAATGCGGTGAAGGGGTAATTATAGAATCAGGTTTTCATTGCGATTATGGTAATCAAATAGCTATTGGTGATCGTAGCTTCATAAACATTAACTGTACGGTATTAGATGCCCCAATTAGTGAAGGAGCTATCAGCATTGGTGATGACTGCTTAATTGGCCCCAATGTTCAGCTATTGACTGTATCCCATGCTGTTAACCCTACACAGCGACTGAATAAAGAAAACTTTGTTGCTCCTATTACAATAGGCAACAACGTGTGGATTGGCGCAGGTGCAATTATTTTAGCGGGCGTATGCATTGGGGATAACAGTATTATTGGTGCGGGATCTGTAGTTACTAAAAGTGTAGAGGCGGATACTGTTGTTGCTGGTAATCCAGCTCGTGAGATAAGAACACTATAATTATAATCGATGTTTTTTAGCGTCGGGAGTCGCTACGCTCGCCCGACCTACATTCTAGAAGTAGAT
>NZ_DJHW01000076.1:0-5221 GCF_002433295.1 Pseudoalteromonas sp. UBA6610
AGTCCATCATGACCCACCACTTCTAAAAAATCTCAACTCTTCTCTTATTTTATTTAAATCAGTTTCTTACTTTTATTTATAAACAGCATGCCCAGATAGCTGTTATTTGCCCGTGTATTCTCGTATAATTTGCCGTAATTAATGCACTGTAGATGAAGTGGTCGAGAACATGAGTCTAGCTCAAACTATTATGCCTGAAGGTTATATCTTTCCTCCTAAGCCAGCGCCGTTGACTAAAGACGAGCAAGGCGAATATAAAGCACGTATTAAACAACTACTGCAAGATAAAAATGCAGTGCTGGTAGCCCATTACTACACAGATCCTGAAATTCAGGCACTTGCCGAAGAAACAGGGGGCTGTGTTGCCGACTCATTAGAAATGGCACGTTTTGGTGCTCGCCACGATGCAGACATGATCATCGTTGCAGGCGTACGTTTTATGGGTGAAACCGCTAAAATTTTAACGCCAAACAAAACGGTTGTTATGCCAACGCTAGAAGCAACATGTTCGTTAGATATTGGTTGCCCTATTGATGAGTTTTCAGCGTTTTGCGATCAGCACCCTGATCGTAAAGTTGTAGTGTATGCAAACACCTCTACAGCCGTTAAAGCCCGTGCAGATTGGATTGTAACCTCATCGTGCGCGCTTGAAATTGTAGAGCACCTAGATGAGCAAGGTGAAAAAATTATTTGGGGCCCAGATAAACACCTTGGTAGCTACATTCAAAAAAATACTGGCGCCGATATGATCATGTGGAACGGCGCATGTATCGTACACGATGAATTTAAAACAAAAGCGCTTAAAGATATGAAAGCCCTGCACCCAGACGCGGGTGTATTGGTGCATCCAGAGTCACCTGCAGAAATAGTGGCACTAGCAGATGCGGTTGGCTCAACCAGTCAACTAATAAAAGCTGCGCAAACAATGGATAACGATAAGTTTATTGTAGCGACAGACCGCGGTATTTTTTACAAAATGCAGCAGCTATGCCCAGAAAAAGAGTTTTTTGCAGCCCCAACAGCGGGTGAAGGCGCGTCATGTAAAAGTTGTGCACATTGCCCGTGGATGGCAATGAATGGCTTAAAAGCGATTGAAGAAGCTCTGATAGACCCCCGTGGTAAAGAAGTGTTTGTAGATATGGACTTACGCGAAGGCGCGCTCAAGTCACTTAATCGCATGTTAGACTTTACAGCTAGCATGGCTAAGTAATTAGCCTAATGCATAAAAACGGTTAAACCTTAAGGTTTAGCCGTTTTTTTATGCCTAAAGTAAATTGCTGATTGATTATTAGACACTTAACAGCACAAATTTAAAAAGACCTTGCACCTGTGTAACCTATTTCATACTATAACGCGCTGTTGCTAAGCAACACCGTGGAGGAATGGCTGAGTGGCTGAAGGCGCACGCCTGGAAAGTGTGTTTAGGTTAATCCCTAACGAGGGTTCGAATCCCTCTTCCTCCACCATCATTCAATATTAGGACGCTTTTTAGCGTCCTTTTTTGTGCCTGCAACTACGTTAAATCTTGTAGGTTGCAGCTCTATCCTTTCTTAGCTCGTTTTACCAAAGCTGATAGTTTTAATTCGCTTCTATACCAATCGTGTTAGGTTTCTAAACATTTATAGCGATAGATAAATAGAGTGACAACAAGGCATAAATTTCGACATGTAGTTGCTCCACATAAGAAGTTTATAACGCCGTTAACGCTTTATTTAGTACGCTAAAAAGGCTAAATATTTAAGTCGATTGGTATTAGTACCCTACAAAAATGCACTGCTTAGGTATACTTAAATGTAGTTCTGCTAGTGCTAAAAATAAGCACAAGTGAATGGAGACGTAGATTGGTCATATACACAATGCATATCAAGGAGCTTAATTAGTATGAATTATAAACACCTTTATACGTTTTAAAGTAGATATATACAAATAAGGAAATAAAATGGCTTTAACTCAAATGCAGATTATTCAATCACTAGGTGAAGCTATGAGCTGGTTAGAAAGGGAGTTAAGCTGGGGTATTCCCCCAACTGAGCTAAGACACTTGACCGGTCGAATAGGCGAGCTTTACGCTGCACTAATCACGAATGGTCGTATGGCAACAGAGGTTAACCAGGCAGGGTACGATGTTGTATCAAGTAGTGGTGAGCGGATATCGGTAAAAACAACAGCTAAAATGGGGTCAAGCGGCCATATAAGCTTTAACACAAATACGTTAGCGTTGGTTGACCGTATCATGATCCTGAAAATAAATACTGAAGAAATGCAGGTTGAGACTTTATTAGATGCCCCGGTTGAAAAAGCAAAACCACTCATGAATATTGGGCCAACAGGTAAGAGCGCTATTGCGATGAGTAAGTTAATTAACCCTCTTGTTAAGCCACGTATTTTACTAAATGTAAAAGAAGCTACATGGAATAACTACAAATTGGTAGAGCTAGAAAACGGCACCATAGAAGTATTTTTAAATAATGAGCTTGTAACACCTAGTAAGCCTTACTTACGTGATATTGCTAAAGAGTTGGGTGTTTCAATTTTAAATGGCAACGGAAGTCCATTTAATACACGGCAGTTGGGATCTGTATTGATTAAAGAGTTATTAAATTAAAGCTAAGTTATTATACCTCTAATCCACTGAGCTTAAACAAGTTTCATTAACTATGTAATTTATGTATTATGTAGATTCCTCATACAAAAGGATCGTTGATGAAGAATGTACTACTAATAGTTACCGGTGCAAGCCCACAAGTATTAACCAAAACTCTTTTTGCGCTTTATCAGCAGGGTAAGCCTATGCCTGAAGAGGTTTTTGTTATTACTACAAAAAGCACCAAGGCTATGCTTACTTATGGATTATTTGAGCAAGGTCATTTAGCTAAACTAATAGCAGACTATCATTTTGCTGTTATTAAATTCCTACACATACTGCTACTCAACTCTCCAAACCGAGAAGCCTTTTCTGGCGAACTACAACGCTATTTCAAAAAATAATAACAAGGATGTTAAATGACCCAAGGTAAATTAAATAAAAACATAGCTGACACTCAGTTTTTAAAGCAGGCCGCTTATTTAGCACGTAAAGGATATATAAAATGCAGGCACAAGTAAAACGCATGAACGAAGTGGGTGATACGGTATTTTTAACACCTACGCCATTACTCAGCTACGAAAAATTGGTGTTAAAAAGCTTAGGCTCAAATACCTATCGTGGCTTTCATCGTAAAAGTAATAATTGCTTAGGCGCATCACATACCTTTAGAGATGTATTAACTAAAAAGAAGGATTATTTAATACACGCACTCAATAATCTTACTTCTGAAATAGAGTTAAACGCGCTTGCAAACGAGTTATGTAGTGAGCTAAAAATTGAACTGAGTAAAAATATTAAACCTTTGCAATTGCAGTCGTTTAATAAAGTACGAAAGCCCGTAGATATTGTATTTGAGCACTTTGTAGCAATGGGGGAAGACTTTGCACCAGCAAGAAAAACCGCCACAGCATGGCTGTTTTTACCCCTTGATAGCCAAATTTTTCAGTCTGAATTTATATTTACCACTGAAGAAGCGAAGGCTCTAGGCATTAAGCGTCGCTTTACTTACAAAGACATTGAAACAGCGCAGCACTACGCAGATATACAAAACTTTTTAAAAGATAAAGCGGCAAATATAGGTTTAAACCACCGTATTTATTTTGATTTGGTTTGGAATAACCGCTATGAAAGCAACGGCACCAACTTATTTTTAACCAACCCACGCAGAAATAGGTAAACCTTTAGTTACTTAAAATAGTGACTACAAAATATTAAAATTTTAATTATAAAGTAAGAAATACCCGCATTCTAAGGGATTAGGAGAAAGTAATGTTTGAATATTTGCCATTTCAGGCTGATTTATTATGGCCAGATGCTTTGTTGGGGCGCTGGTTTATTATTGCCATGCTATTACTTTTTGGATTCGCGATTTCTCGCGTTTTCCAATTAAGTAGTAATAGTAAAAAAACAATAAAAGGCGTGGAGGAAATTGTAGCAGGTCAAACTACAAGTTCACTTTACGATAATATTGCTACTATCAAGCATAAAGCAAAGGATTCAAACAACGAGGTAGTTAAAAACCTTTGGCGTGAGTTTGATGAAAGTTTAGTACTCGACCACCGTGAAAAAGGAGTTTATAACACTTTAGATGCTGAGCACTTTTTTAATCCAAGAACACTGGCCTCTGGTATCACTTCAAATAGATTACTCGCTGCAGCTCCCTCTTTTTTAACCGCAATTGGTGTATTAGGTACTTTTTTAGGTTTAACAATGGGCTTAAAAGGGTTGCACATGGAGACGAAGGAAATAGAAGCATTAAAAGATGGTATTACGAGCATGATTAACGGCTCGGCAATGGCATTTGTGACCTCTGTTTGGGGGGTAGGGCTTAGTTTATTGCTTAATGTGTTTGAGAAAAACACAGAGCGAAGAATAGTTAAAAAAGTAGTAAAAATTCAGCAAACTATCGATTTTTTATTTCCTCGTTTGCCTGCTGAAAAGTCACTTGTTGATATTTCTAAAAACACCAGTGATAGCAGTGAAGCACTGCAAGAATTGCATGAGCGAATTGGCGATCGCCTACAAGAAACCATTACAGGCATGAATAAAGACATGCAAGAGGCCTTTACCAATGCACTTAACAATGTAATGGCACCGGCTATGCAATCTTTAGTCAGTAATGCCAGCCAACAAACCAGCGGCGTGCTTGAGCATTTAATTAGTAACTTTACTGAGAGCATGCAAGCGGCAGGCAGAGGCCAAGGCGAGCTTATACAAAAGTCGACTGAGCAAATGCACGAGGCAGTAAGTAGCTTGAGCGGGCAAATGAGCGCAGTGCTTGAACAAAGCAGTAAACAAGCTGAGTTACTGGCTGAGCAACAAGCAGGTGTGTCATCGCAATTTAACCAGCAACTAGAAGCAATGCTGAACAAAAGCGAAGAACGCCAACAGCTTATGGAGCAAAAACTGTTTGCAGCGATTGAGTCGCAGCAGGAATCGCAAGCGACGCGTGAAGCAAACCATGTAGATAATTTACAGTCGGTATTAGGTGGCTGGTTAACTGAGCAATCGCAAACGCTTAATAAGCTTTCTGACTCTATGGCTGAAGTACAAAGCGCGATGGGCGAATCGAACCGTGGTTTTGTTAATGAGCTTTCGAGCCAAAACGAAAAAACAACAGCGCAGCAACAGGCG
>NZ_DJHW01000076.1:5632-6440 GCF_002433295.1 Pseudoalteromonas sp. UBA6610
CGCTTGAAGAAACGTTTGGTTCATTAATTAACAGCCAACAGCTTGAAGCCTCTAAGCGTGACTCAGAATATCGTGAGCAATTACAAACGCAGTTAGGTAAGTGGCTAGCACAACAAGACCAAATGCTTACCTCGATGACGGATGCAGTAAAACGTACGCAAACGCATATGGATTCGGTTATTGCACAACATAAAGACGTTATTGGAGAGCTCAAAACGGTTGCGGAGTCATCTGCTACAAGTAGCCAAAACCTGAGCAATAGCGCCAACCAAATTGGGGTGTTATCGGGTAATCTATTAAAGGCAACAGAGCTGTTTGATTCGCGCTTAGCTGATATGACCGACACTATTAAAGGTATTTCTGCGCAAAATGATGGATTAGCAAATCACGTAATTGAACAAGCTAAAGTGCTAAGAGGGCTGGAAACCTCGCTTGTTGCTACAACAGAGCAATTTGGTAACACAGCTAAATTAGCTCAAAGTGGCTTTAGCGAAATGAAAACACACCAGAGTGACTTTATACGTGGTGTTGAGGCGTCGTTTGAGGGGTTGAGTAATACCTTAGCTAAGCAAGTATCGGATATTGAAAAGCAAACGAATGAGTGGCTACGTAGTTATTCATCAGAGGTAAATACCCAAGTTAAAGAACGTATGGAAACCTGGAATACCACAACACTTGAGTTTGGTGACCAAATGCGCCGAACTGTGAGTTCTATTTCTGATTTAGTGGATGAATTGGAGCGTAGCTAATGCGGGTATTTAGAAGCAACCAAGTAAATGTTGATGAAGAAAACCCGTATTGGATGTCG
>NZ_DJHW01000086.1:0-40120 GCF_002433295.1 Pseudoalteromonas sp. UBA6610
CAGTACTTCTGGGGCTAGTGAAACAATTTTCATGAACTTATCATTACGAAGTTCACGAGTCACAGGGCCGAAGATACGAGTACCAATTGGCTGCAAGTTATCATTTAAGATAACAGCCGCATTGCTATCGAAACGGATCAGAGAACCGTCCGGACGACGAACGCCTTTTTTGGTACGCACAACTACCGCGTTTTTAACATCACCTTTCTTCACTTTACCGCGAGGAATAGCTTCTTTCACAGAAACTTTAATGATATCGCCAACTGCCGCATAGCGACGGTGTGAACCACCAAGGACTTTTATACACTGCACTTTGCGAGCGCCGCTGTTATCAGCAACTTCCAGCTGAGTTTGCATTTGGATCATGTTAATGACCTCCGGTGTAGTAATTACAACTTGCCTTAAATTTGTTTAAAATCAAGGCACTTCGATTAAATCCCACTCAAAAACAACAGAGTTGTCTCTTAAGGGCGGGCAATTGTACCAGCATTGGCTAGTGAGTGGTAGGTTATTTTTTAATTAATTTAAGGGAAGGACAGATTAAAACTGAATAAAAACCGCTATGTAGCTATTTTACAAGTGGTTATAAAACAATCAAGGCGCAAATAGCGCCTTAATTATTTATTTGTGGGGTTTAATAGTATTAGCCAAATAAGCCTTTTAGTTTATCTTTGACTTTGTCCTTGGCTTTTTCTTTTGCTTTCTCTTTGGCGTCATCGAGCTTTTGCTTTGCTTCATCTTTAAGCGCGTTGCTTACATCTAGCTTAAAGCCAACGTCATGAAATGGGCCTTCTATACGCAGTGGGATTTTAAAGCCTGTACTATCATCTGTAGTGCCTTGCCCTTCAATCGAATCAACAATGCCGGTCACTAAGCGATAATCAACATTGGTTTTAGGCAAATCTACATCGCCCTCACCTGTAATACGAATAAGTGGGCTCATCAGCGATAGGTCGTTATTACGGCCCACGCCATTAGTAAAGTTAAAGCTACCGGTGAGCGCAGAAAAATCTGTTTGCTCTGATTCTTCAAAGCCTGTATCAAGCCCTTCACTCACAGCACCAAGATTACCCGTAATAAGCTCTTTGCCTTTGCGAACCATCTCAGCCACGTTTGCGCCTTTAACAGCACCATCGGCAAATTCAAAGCTAACCTTGCCATTTAATGCATTAATGAAGGTTTTTTGACTTTGCCCAGTTGTGGTTAAATTCCAATTTAATGACCCTTTACCCATAAGCTTATCAAAGCCAGCTGCATCAGTGAGTAACGGTTGTGCGTCTATGCCGGCTAAATCAAAATTTGTGCTTATTTTATACGGCGTTTGCTGCGCATTTATGTTGATAACCCCTTTACCAGTGCCCTCATATGCTTTAAAGCTATCTAAGCTTAATTTAGCAACGCTGTTGTTTAAATCGACTGTAAATTGATTAGCACCTAGCTCAATATCGTTAGCTTTTAAACCGCTTGAGCGAATAACTACATTAGCATTAAGTGCATTTAATGCGCTTAAATCAATTTTAGTATCGTCCCAAACAATCGGCTGCGCGGCTTTAGGTTCTTCGCTTTGCGGCGCTTGCTGCTTAGCGACTACCTCCGGTAAGTAGGGATTCAAATCAAGCATACCTAGGTCTATATCAGCATTAACCGCTAGTTTATTTCCTAAGTTTACTTCACTTTTTCCTTTAATCTCTAATTCATCTAGGGTAGCAATCAGCTCTTCTAAGTTAAACGTATCATCTATAAGATGCATTTTACCGTTTACACTAAACGCATTAAATGCATTTTCTTTAGCGTTTAAGTCTACCCCTTGCCAAGTTGCTAGCTCTTTAACAGAGTCGCCACTTAGCGCTAACTCGCCTTTTATATCTTTACCTTGGCGAGCAATACTGCCGTTAAAAGTAAGATCGACCAAGCGAGAGTCTACGCTTTGAGCAACCTCAAATGTCGCCCCTTCAATTGCCTTTGCCGGCGTATCAAGTTTTACATCAAGCTCAAAGCGCTCTTGCATATATGTAATGCCGCCTTTGATCTCTAGTGTCTTACGTAGTGAAGGAAGTAAAATAGCCAATTCCAAGTCACTAATTTGTTGTTTAGCGCCTGTTTGCCCATCTAGGTAAGTAAACGTACCACCGTAAATAGCCACTTCACCTAACTCTATATCAAAGTTCTCTGGTAGTTTAACAGCCTCACCTGATTGAGTTTGCTCTTGCGGCTGCTCTGCTACAGCATCAAACAACTGCCAGTTAGCTTTACCGTTTTTATCAGTTTCTAATAAAATATTGGGCTCGTTAATAACAAACTTATCAAGTTTGAATTCGCCGCCAAATAGCGATAACCATGGTATATGCACAGCTAATTGCTCCATACTTGCCATGTCGTCGCGCGAGCCTGTCTGCATGTTTGCAAAGTGCACATCGTTAAGCTCTAACTTTAATGCAGGAAATACACTAAGCGTTTTATCACCTTTAATAGTAAGTGTGCGCCCTGTTGTTTTTTCAACCTGCTCAGATACTTTATTAAAAATAGTATCGGTTGGGATTAAAAACGGAGCGGCAATAATTAACGCAATACAAAGTAAGAGTATTACACCAACAATTTTGAGTAAGGTCTTCATGATCATCCTTTCAAACGTGCAAATAATGTTCTTATCATAGCGAGTGTTAGCTTTAAAATCATTGTCGTTGTGACAAAAAAGCACTTTATTGTAATTTATTTAATTTGAAATGAATTTATGCTTAAAAGTAAACGTTGCGAAATTGGTGACTAAAAGTAAAGCTCATCAAGTTTAAATCTAACCAAGTATTAAACCCTACAACATTGCATCCCTTGAATTGTTAGGTATGATGCACGGCCCTGTTGCTATTGGCGTATTTGCGCTAAAATAAAGCAGCTAAAAAATGTATCTACTCGGAGACTCTACAAGGCATGAAAAAACTGCTAATTTCACCGTCAAAAATGGCGCTAGGCGAACAAGAAAGTCAAATTTACCAAAACATCTTGAAGCAAGCTTCAGAACTAAGCCTAAACCTAATGGCCGTGAAAGTAGAAAACCACCCAGAGGATTTTTTAGGCTGGTGTTATGAGCTGCTAAGTGCAAGTAAAGACCGTATAAATTACGATTTACTAGAGCCACAACAACTGCCAGTTTTAAAAAAGCTGCACGACCAGCTAACCTCAGCAATTAGCTTTTTACAGCTCAAAACACTACGTGTAGCACCTTGGCCTGTTATTAGCCTGTTTGTAGAGCAACACAAAGAACTTATTGCACTGGACGAACAGCTTCGCCTTACCACGTATTTGCACAGCATTCGTGAGCAAGCACTAAAGGATATGATCCCAGAGGATTTACTGGCATTTAGTGGTAAACACACTGCCACGCTCGACCCAAGCACCTATAACTTTGATGTTGAATGGTTCGCATCAACAAAAAGTGCAAAGGGTTTTCATCAAATGCTAGCCGATTTGCCTGGCGCGTTTGACGATGCACTTGCTAACATCCCGCTTGAAGGTGATGTGAGCGAAGCTGATTACCAACAGTTTGTTGTTGCTTATTTACTTGCCTTTAACGGTAGCGATGAAAAGCCAACCCTTGCTCCTGCTACACGTTTATTAGCAATGCGCCGCCCAGATGTTTTTACGCCGATTAGTAATAGCCGTCTTGATGCATTATGCGCAGCTTTAGGTATTACAAAATTAAACAATCGCGACTTTGAGCGCTACTGGCAAGATATAGTACAAAGCATTCATGCTATGTCGTGGTTTAAAATGGCTAATGGCAGCAATGAACTAGAAGAGCAACTAGTTAGTATAAAAGCGTTATTACCGTGCTTTTTTTACTATGCAGATGCCAGCACGGCCGACAACTCAAATTATATTAAGCTATTAAATAAACCTAAACGCAGCACAACAAGTGCAGGAAAACCACAGCGCAGAGGTAAAGAGTCAGCCGAAATACTTGTAGACCGTGCACTTGCAGCCGATGACATTCCCGAGCATATTCGTAGCAAACGCGACTCTATTATTAGCGAAGTACAAAAAGGCCGCGGAGTAAACGAAACAATTAGTCTTATGCGCACTATATTTGGCTAAATTTACCTAACCTAACTGTATTTTTCTGGTGCAGTTAGGTTAATTTATGCACCAGCAGTGTGCGTTTTTTAATTAACTCCCTCAATCATTCCCTCTTCTAAAACTTCTCAACATATTGTTTTATAAAAGTAAAAAACCAGTTTTATAGAAATTATTTTAAGCTGGCACATACAGTGCAATTGCATTCCCAGTTAAACAATAAAACACCGCCAGTCAAAGGGTTGCCAATAAGAGAATAAAAACCTAGGCGATAAAAATCATATAACGGGAAATGGACATGCTAAAACTAAAAAAAACCATCGCAATTAGCGCAATAGCTTTATTAGGTGCTACATCTTTAACATCAACAGCCGTACATGCAGAAGTAACAGCAAACGCAGCGGCTACGTCTAACTACTTATGGCGTGGTCAAGAGCAAACTGGGGGCGATGCTGCTATTTCTGGCGGTATTGATTACGCTGACGAGTCAGGCTTTTATGTAGGTACTTGGGCATCAAATGCTTCATGGGCCGATGAAATGACTTACGAGCTTGATGTTTACGCGGGTTTTGGTGGCGATATTAACGACACATTTAGCTACGATGTAGGTTACATTTATTACGCTTACCCGGATGCAGCTTCTGAGGCAGATGCTGATTTCTCTGAAATTTACGGTAGCATCAGCGCAGAAGGTTTCACCTTTGGCGCTGCAATCCTTGCCACTTCAGCGGCAGATGGCGATGGCACCGACTTTGGCGATTCATTATACCTAAATGCCGATTACAGCTTTGCTGTTGGCAGCAATGGTACTGAGGTTGCGCTACACTTAGGTCACTACTCTGGCGACTTTATAGGCGATGATAATATTATTGATTACGGTATCTCTGTATCAAAAGATGGTTTTACTTTTGGCGTATCTGACACCGACATGGATGAGTCAGATGTTAAAGTTTACGTAGGCTACGCTGTAGACTTTACGCTTTAAAACAAAATGTGTTACTTGCTGCAACACTAAGGGCCTTTTGGCCCTTTTCTCGTTTAGGGCACCTAAATACTCACAGCGCCTTTTAATTTTAGCGACTAAAGCACCTTACTATAAAACCCACTTCAGTTAACCGCCGAGCTCCTCGCTGCTATTACCTCTTATTACCAATATGCTAATTCGCTTTATTAAGCTTTATTGCGCATTGATATTAGTAATTCGCTAAAACAAAAAAGGCCGCATTAAATGCGGCCTTTAAGCTAATCGTTAAAACTTAGCTAGGTTGTTTTTACTGTCTTTATCTACAAGCTTAATGTACGGGTCTACCCCCGCGTACACTGGCTTTTCTTTTACTTTTAGCTCAATAGTATTAGTACCAGAGACTATATGATGCTTTTGCGAGTAAATCACAAAGTCTTCAGCGAGAAGGTTTTCAGGATCATCGCTAAATAATGCAATATCAATTAGCTCATCGAGTGGCTGCTCGGTTTCTTCACCTTGTCCATCGGCATGCTGCTTAGTTGCTTCAACGCTCAGTGTTACTGTATAAAAACCTTCGCTATCAACATCATCTGTAACCGAAACTGCTTTCATTTCAAGCTCATAAAGCGTTATATATTTAAACTGATCATCAATAAAACGTTGTTCAGCTTGTGTTGCATCTCGCTTTAAATAACTAAGTAAATCAAGTGTGGTTGGGTATGGCGTTGCCTGGTATTTAAACTCATTCAAAAATGCTTTAAGTGCGGCATTTAAGCGCTCTTCACCTAAGCGGTCATACAAAGCCATCATCGCAACTGAGCCTTTATTGTAATGAAGATATTGTTGCGACTGTGTTTTATATAGTGGCATTTCTTCAAAGGCTTCGCCTGTGCGGCCCATTAAGTATCTATCTAACTCGTACTTTAAGAATTTACGAAGCTTCTCGGCGCCAAAGCGTTTTTTTAGTACCATAAGCGCACTGTATTGGGAGAGCGATTCAGAAATAACGGCACTGCCCTCTACATTAGCCCCAGATACTTGATGCCCCCACCATTGGTGTGCAACTTCATGTGCGGTTACATAGTAAGGTAGGTCAACTTTACTCTCATCTCTTAAGTCTGTAATAAAGCCAATACTTTCTGAGTAAGGTACCGTATTGGCAAAACTTTGCGCAAACGAGCGATACTTAGGAAACTCAATAATACGTAACTGCTTATGCTGATATGGCCCAAAGGCTTGCGTGTAGTAATCTATTGAGTCTTGTACTGACTCAATCATACGGTCAACATTCCATGCATGATCTTTGTGGTAGTACACCTCAATATTTACACCGTTATGTTCAACCTTTTTGCTTTCAAGCTCCGCCGAAAGAACAGAATAAAAGTTTATAATAGGGGAATCCATTTCATAAACAAAAGTACGTCGTCCGTCTTTTACACTCTCACTTTTTAAGTAACCAGGTGTAATAGCAAATTGTGACTCATCGGTGGTTACCGTTGCCTTGTAGTTTATAAATCCATTAGCAGGCCCAAACTCATTTTGCGTATAATAGTGGCTGTCTTCTAGTTTATGTGCACGTTCAAGCTCGGGTAAATCGTGCTTACGGCGCTCATACTTATCCGCAATTTGAAAATACTTTTGATAACCAAAATTTGGTAATAATTCTCTATTATTTACAAATGTACCGTTATGCACGAGTTGAGTATCAGATCCTCTATCAACAAAACCGTCGTGTTCACGAGAAACTGAAAGCTCACCTTCGCGTACTTCATTAGGCATTAGCGGTTGTTCAAACTCAAACCATACCATGCCAAAATCGGTTAAACGCTCAACTATTTTTCCGCCCGCCATTTTTACATCCCAGCTTTTAGATTGGCTAGGCTCGTTAATTAACACACGGGTTATTGGCTCGTTTGCGGTATTGGTAAACTTAATTTTAGCCACGGCATTTAAAGCACGTTTTTTAGGATAAATATCAATGTGTAAATCAACATCAGTTATTATAGGCAGTGGCAAGTCTTTGTATTGTGAGAACTCTTGCTCATACCTTACTTGTAGCGCTTCGTTATCATCACTTGTTACAAACTCATTGATTACACGGGTGTTGTAATAAATGTTATAACCCGCGCCCACAAATACCAATAAACTTATAACGGCTGCAATCTGGCCTTTTAAAGACATGTTGTAACGCACTAAAGATAAACGCGTACGCAATGTTTGCGATGGACCACGGTGCCATAAAGCAAAGCCTACAATAGCTAAAAACACACTCAATGCACCCCAATATAGGGTATACCAATGCGCGCCCTGTAAAAAATGCCCGTAACCGTTTATGTCTGAATACGGTACGCTGCTGCTTTGTGAAAAATGATACATATGATGCTCAAACCCGTAAGCACCCATTACCATTTGAGCAATGTAATACAGAATAAATAAACCCATACCTATGTATTTATTAAGGCTAATTATTTGTAAAAAGAACGCCAAAATAGCCATCATAATTAAAGGCAATAATGTAAGGTAACCCAACCTAAATAAGTACTGGCCAAGCTCTAAGTTAAATTGCCCCTTAAATAGTTGCACCGCAATGGTAAACATCATACCTACTAAATAAAGGCCACAAACCGCAGTGATTAGCGCAATAATTTTAGATACCCAAAACACACTGTTATGCACCGGGTAGCTGTCAACAATATCGCCCATACCACTGTGGCGTTCTCGCCAAACCAGCTCTGCGCTGTAATAAGCAATAATAATAAACATAAATATAGCGGAGGCGTTTTGAATAATGCCCACCATGTTTTGTGTGAGCGGCCAATCTGTTGTGCCATATGCGCCAATAGGCGCAAAAAGTGGTGCGAGTAACGTAATAATACTGACACCCGCTAAAATCATAAAAGGAGCACTTAATATAACCTGCTTAAGCTCAAATAAGCTGCGCATTACTAATTGCGATTGCGTATTGACCCCTTTTGACTTGTAATTTTTAGCACTGCTAATAAGTGCTGCTTGTTTATTTTTTACAAACGTAGAGACAGCAAATTGCTTTTTCTGTTTTTTAGTGACTACGCGGTTACCTAACTTTCCGAGGCCAAAAAACATCGCTAAACTTAGTGCTACCCATAAAATACGGTTAATTAAAAAATCGCCCGAAAGCGTTAACACTTCAGTATTTTTATCACTTACAGTCCAGTAACGGGTTAAGTCAATTAATGAACCAGTGCCAAATGGGTCTGCGTAAACAACAATATTTCTAAACGCTAAATCGTCAAAATAGATACTCGCCAATTGGTAGCTTATATAGATCACCACGGCCGTTACATATACCGCCATCATGGTTTTAAAATAAACCGCCACACTATTAAAAATAGCACTGAGCACCAATAAGCTTGGCACCGCTAAATATAAAAAAGGCGCAGCGTAATATATAAACTTATTAGGGCCTACTAGCTCACTATCAAGCCAGCCAACCAACAAGCCAAACTGAGACCCCAAAAATACGCCTAGTGGCACGCTTAAAAACACGATAAGTACAACTAAGTAAGAACCAAAAAAACGCCCTGATTGATAAGCAAGCGGGTTAACGGGCTTACTAAACACCAGCTCATCCATTTTGGTCTCGCTGTTGCGAATCGCTGAGCTTGCAACAAAGTTAACCACTAAAAACATAGCAAGCGTACAAAAGGTAACCGTTAAAACCATAATGGTATAAGGCGAGTTCATATGAACATTAGCCCCACCTAGCGGAAACTTACTACTGGAGCTTATAAAAAACGCCATAAAAAAGAATATTAATGAGGTCACATAAAACGAAGGCTGACGCACAAAATAGCGCAGCTCAAACGCGAGCATATTAAAAAACATAGCGCCCCCTTATGCTACTTGGCTGTTACGATGATTAAGCAACGTAGAAAAATACACATCTTCTAGGTTTGCACTACTGAGCTCAAAACCTTCAGGGGCTTCATTGGCTAATACATGTAATATGGTTTGCCCAGCAAATAAGCGTTTTGAAATAACAGGCAGTTGCGGCTCAAGCTCTAGTGCTTCTTCTTGGCTCATGGCTTTGCGCCAAATTTGGCCTTGGAGTTTATCGGTAAGGGCAATGGGGTTACCCTCTAATAATATTTTTCCGCCTGCCAGTACGGCCATGTTTGGGCAAAGCTCTGCTACATCTTCAACAATGTGGGTCGATAATATAACGACTTTTTGCTCGCCTAAGCTTACTAGCAAGTTATGAAAACGATTTCGCTCTTCAGGATCTAACCCTGCTGTTGGTTCATCAACAATTAGTAAATCAGGGTCACCTAGTAAGGCTTGTGCAATACCAAAACGCTGGCGCATACCGCCCGAAAAGCCACTTACCGCTTTTGAGCGATGTTGATACAAATTAGTATGTGCAAGCAAGCCTTCTACCGACTCTTTACGCTCGCCTTTATTATGAATGCCCTTTAAAACAGCCATATGGTCTAGCAAGTCGTAAGCACTAACACGTGGGTATACACCAAAATCTTGCGGTAGGTAACCTAAACGTTGGCGCAGAGCCTGTGGGTCTTTAAAAACATCAATACCATCAAAAGTAATTGAACCCGAATCGGCAGATTGCAACGTAGAAATAGTACGCATTAGTGATGATTTACCGGCCCCATTTGGCCCAAGCAGCCCAAACATTCCTTTTCCTATAGATAAATCAACACCTTGTAGTGCATGTACGCCATTATCGTAGGTTTTAGATAACCCTGTTATTGATAGCATTTTTACTTCCTTGAATTTTAATAGTTTTTTTATTGCGCTTTTTATATCACATTAAAAAAAGGAACATAAGTTACGCAGCGGTTAATTTTGTAACAATAAATAAACACAACAGGTAATAATACTTGCCTCGCATTTATTCAGTCGGTATAAAAACCACACACACACTTTATAAGAAGCGTAAAGCCATGCAAAAACATCAAAGCCAACCACTAAACGACTTTATAGAATACCCTCACGATGAAATGCTAAAACGCGCAACCGAATTTTTACATACCAGCCAGCGCCGCCATAGTATTCGCAGCTTTAGCGACCGACCTGTGCCTAAAAATATAATTGAAGCCTGTATAAAAGCAGCAGGTACCGCGCCAAGTGGAGCGAATCATCAACCGTGGCATTTTGTAGCTATAAACAGTAGCGATGTAAAAAAACAAATAAGAGAGGCCGCCGAAAAACTAGAGCGCTCTTTTTATGAAGGCAGAGCAGGAGAAGAGTGGCTTGATGCGCTAAAACCATTAGGTACCGACGCCAATAAACCCTATTTAGAACATGCGCCTTGGCTTATTGCAGTGTTTAGTCAAAAAAAAGGCGGTGTGAATACGGATGATAAAAACACCAATTATTATGTGCACGAATCAGTAGGGCTGGCTACTGGGTTTTTAATACAAGCCCTGCACCGCTGTGGCTTAGCTACGCTTACCCATACACCTAAACCAATGAGTTTTTTAACCGACATTTGTAAGCGCGACAAAGACAACGAACGTCCTTACATGTTACTTATTGCGGGCTACCCAAGTGACGATGCAACTGTACCTGCCCATGCACTTGATAAAAAGTCGCTTGATGAGATTGCCACTTTTATTTAAAGCAAATTACTCAGCGGTACTTTGCTTACAAAACCATTCGTATAGTAACGTAATAATCGACTCAACTTTTGGGTCGATTAACGAATAATAAATTGTATGTCCCTCACGGCGAGTTGCCACTAGCTGGGCTTTACGTAAACTCGCCAAATGCTGAGACAAAGCAGACTGTGCCAACGGAACATTTTGATTTAACTCACCTACACTTTGTTCACCTTGCAATAAACTACATAAAATCATTAAACGGTTTTTATTTGCCATTAATTTTAAAAATTGCTCTGCCTGCTGAGCGTTTTCTGCAAGTTGTTCAATATTCATTGTGATACTTAATTATTTTGTGTGTTTTAATTATAGACTTTTACATTAGTAAGTTCTAATATAATTAACATTAGAAAAAACTAATATTAAGGTCAATTCATGAAAATAAGTGACGCCATCCTCTTAATTGGCGGAAGTGCCGTTACAATTTCTGTGCTTTTAAGCTACTTTGTTGATAGTAACTTTCAATTTTTAACGTTATTTATTGGTATTAACTTAGTGCAATCCGCCTACACTAAATGGTGCCCATTAATGACTTTTTTGCGCAAAAGAGGATTTACAGACTAATGCTTACTTCAATTCCTGATTTACTAAAAATTATCACACCTAACCAACGCCGTATTGATGCAGCGCAAGCAAAGCAAGAGCTAGAACAAAATAAAGGTTTACTTATTGATGTACGCGAACCCGCTGAGCATGCCAATGTAGCTGCGGTAGGGGCAGTAAATATTCCACGCGGATTACTCGAAATGAAGCTAATGGAAATAGAAAAAGACGCTGCACGCCCTATTTACTTACATTGTGCCAGCGGTGCCCGCGCCACCTTAGGTGCAGAAGCGCTAACCCGCGTAGGCTACGAAAACGTTACCGTTATTACGTGTAATGCAACGCAAGTAAGTGAAGTTTTTTAATTGCTTCACAAAAAAGTAACCTAAATTGCCTACACTTTGCTTTTTACACTTTACAGGTACAAAGCAATGGCATTTACACGGAGAAGTTTTTTAAAAGCATCGGCAGCAGGATTTGGCGCTGCCGTATTATCACTTGGTTTAACAGGTTGTCGTTTTGACGATGATGACGACACACCCGTTAGCTTTGACCACGGCGTTGCCAGCGGCGACCCGCTAAGCGATAGCTTAATTATTTGGACCCGTGTAACCCCACTCGATGTAACAACTAAATCGTTAAAAGTACAATGGCAAGCCGCCACCGACCAAAGCTTTACAAATATTGTTCACGATGGTGAAACACATATCAGTGATACCACCGACTTTACTCTTAAAGTTGATTTACAAGGGCTTGATGCCAATACCGTATATTACTATCGCTTTAATGCACACGGAAAAACCTCCCCTATCGGACAAGGAAAAACGCTTCCTGTCGGTGCGGTTGATCAGGTGAAATTAGCCGTTGTATCGTGCGCAAATTACCCTGCCGGGTATTTTCATGTGTATGGCGAAATTGCAAAGCAAAGCGATTTAGATGCGGTACTGCACTTAGGTGATTACATATACGAATACAGCAATACGGGTTATGCAACCGAAGACGCCGCACAGTTAGACCGACTGCTACCCTTAGATAACAGCAGCGAAATTATCGCACTGACCGATTATAGAAAACGCTATGCAAATTATCGCCTCGATGCCGACTTACAAGCAGCCCATAGCCACTGTGCATTTATAACAGTGTGGGACGACCACGAAATCACCAACGACACATGGCGCGAAGGCGCAGAAAATCATAACGAAGGTGAAGGCGAATTTAGCCAACGTAAACTCAATGCACTACAAGCCTACTTTGAGTGGATGCCAATTCGTAATGTAGCCGACAAAGAACGTATTTACCGACGCTTTGAGTTTGGTAATTTAGTCTCTTTATACATGCTAGATACTCGTGTATTAGCGCGTGATGAGCAGCTTAACTATAGTGATTTTGATCTTACCTCCCCTGCAGGGCAAAGCGCATTTGCTGCAGCAATAGGCGCAACAGATCGTGCATTATTAGGCAGTGAACAACTTACATGGCTTAGTGATGCCATCACTACCTCAAGCACACAGTGGCAAGTGTTAGGGCAACAAGTGCTAATGACAAAAATGCACTTACCAGTAGAGGTCATGTTACTACTTGCTAGCTTACAAAGTGCACAGTCAAACGGAGGCGATCCAAGTGAATTGCTCGCACAGGCCAATGTATTATTTGCAGAGCTGGCGCAAATTAAAGGCCGTGTATTAGCGGGCGACCCAAGTGTAACCGAGGCAGAGCTTGCCCGTGTTCAAACCACCATACCGTATAACCTTGATGCGTGGGATGGCTATGCCTACGAGCGAGAAGTATTATTAGGTACCGCTATTGCAGCACAAAAAAACTTAGTAGTTTTAGCCGGAGATACTCATAACGGCTGGGCGGGACAGCTTAAAACTGATGCCAGTAACCCTATTGCAGCTTCACAAAATGCTGGGGTGGAATTTGCAACGGCATCGGTTTCATCACCAGGGCTTGAAGAATATTTAGCGCTAAACACACAAGATGCGCAAACCGTAGCGCAAATAGAGCAAGTAATTGCCTTATTAGTTGATGACCTTGCTTATAATAATTTAGTAGAGCGCGGCTATTTAACCGTTACATTTACACCTGCAAAAGCCAGTGCTAAGTGGAATTATATAAGCACAATTAAAGCGCGCGAATATCAGGTTGTTGAAAGCCGTACCAAAGAGCTAAGTATGCTGGCAGGTCAAGCTCAATTACAAAACGCTTAACGCTTCGCTTCTAAAGCTGCCAAACGCGTATCTATGCGCTCTACTACCTCAACTAAGCGAGCAAGTAATGCTTGGTTGAGGTGATCTTCAGCAAGCTCCTGTGTTTTAGGGGCTTGCGCAGCTAAGTTATCTTTTTGCTCAAGTATGGCTTCTCTAAACTCACTGGCATTTTCAACACCAAGTAATGACACCAATGCACCATGACCCGACTGCCCTGCAGTTTCAAAGCTTAAGCGGTATAACCCAAAAAAGCGCATAAGCGGCCCTTGGTTCAGCCCCACATCGGTTATTTTTTCAAGTGGTATAGATTTTTCTTCTTTAAATAAAATGCCGCGTTTAACCACCAGCTTTTGCGTGAGTAATTGCGCCGACATAGCGGCCAAAATTTTACCAGCCACCAGCCATACAACAAATAACACCACAGGTATAAGTGGAATGGTCACTAATGCAACGGCACTAAAAAAGCATGCCATGGTCATCCAGTATTGCTTCACTTTGGGATCAAAGCTAGCACTTTTTAAAATAGGGTTGCTCATTGGTTTATCCTCATTCCCATTTTATTAATCTAATCAAACGTATGCCTTTATTCAACTTATGTGATCAACGTCTTCAATGCAATTTATCCACTTACATTCAGATAAACTTTCATACACTCTCTTACAAACGCCAATCAAAAATATAGCTACACTAAAGCCTAATAGCGTTGCGGCACACTTTACTTATCGCAAACAATTTTCACTTTTTACTTAACACCAAGGCTCCCATGAACACTTATATACAAAACTCACTACGGTTATTAGTTGGCACACTTGCACTTTGCAGTATTACTGCTCAAGCTGAGTCGCAGTTTTCATTAGGGGGCGGTGTCATTTCTACCAGCTCACCTTATGCAGGTACCGACAGTGAAACGCTATTTTTACCTATCATTACTTACCAAGGTGAAAGGCTTAGTTTTAAAGGTTTGTCGCTTGATTATAAATTAGTGGAGCAGCAAGGTTTTAACTGGTCATTAGTTTTAGAGCCAGGTGATAACTTTGATACCTCAGATTCAGACCTTGCAGCCATAAAAGCCTTAGACGATAGAAAGCTATCACTCTACGCAGGTACGCAGGTTAGTTACACTGCAAGCTTTGGTAAAATAAGCGCCAGTGCGACTCATGATGTAATAGGCCACGGCGATGGCGCTAAATTTAAAACCAATTACAGTTACCCTATTAAGTTATCTAAACAACTAATGCTCATTCCTTCTGTGGGTGTTGAGCTAAATAGCAGTGATGTATCTAACTATTATTATGGTGTAGCACAGGGCGAATCTGCCACCTATGCGCCTTACGAACTTGGTTCTACGGTTAACTATAATGCGGGTTTATTTTTAATGTATTACATTAACAAAAACTGGAACGTAAATGCCATGGTTAACTATAAGCAGCTCGATTCTGATATTGAAGACTCACCCATTATTGATACCGATAACACCACGACTGTGATGATGTCGGTTAACTATCGTTTTTAATGTCCCTTTTGTTAGGCATTAATTAAGCATTAAAAAAGCCGAGCATACAGGGCTATGCTCGGCTTAGGTTTGGGAAAATATAACTGCTACTGCTTATTAATAAGTATGCTTACATTTTCTCTATCTGGGCCTATTACATTAAACGTGTAATTACCCGATTCGGTAATGCTCAGTGCTATATTGGCACCTACCGCTTCAAGTGGTGTTAGTTCATCAATTACCACTACCGGCGTATCGCCTGCTCCACCGTAATCCACTGTACTCCAATCTTCAGACGCTACTTTAAATTCGTAGTCGCCTACTTCTAATTCAATAGAAGCAGAGTAAATTGCATCACCCTCGTACATAAGCGGGTTATCAGTACTCCATTCATTTAAGCTGCCGCGAATAAATACCGGTGTTTGTGCAAACATTTCGCCGTTGAGCACTTTTAGCGTTACGTTATTTAAATCACTGGCGTCAAATATAAACTGGTATTCACCTTGCTCGGCAATGTCTATGGTCATATTTGCGCCCGCAACCGACAACTGCTCAGCGGTGCCAACCATTACACTGGCATCACCCTCAGCCGAGCCATAATCAACCGTGCTCCAATCTTCTGACGCTACTTTAAATTCATAGCTTGCAGCGCTCAGTGTTTTAGTAAAGGTGTAAATGCCTTTACCTTTATAACTTAGCTCATCGGTTACTCCCCAATCATTAAGCGTACCGCGCACATAAATAGCAGTGCCTACAAATGGCTCTTCGTTGTATAAAGTAAGCGTTGGATTTTCAGGGTTTGAAGCATCAAGCGAAAATACATAGGTTGCATCAATAGCAGCGCTAAAGGTCATGTTTGCACCTGAGCGCGTTAATGGCTCACTTTGATTTTCAACTACATCTTTATCAGCGTCAGTAAGCGCACCAAAATCAACCGTAGACCAATCTTCTGAGGCAATTTTAAATTCGTAATCGCCAGCGCTTAGTGCAATTGCTATACGGTATTCACCCTCGCCAATATATTCAAATGCATCGCGTGTGCCCCAGTCGTTTAAAGTTCCGCGCACAAACACAGCGGTGCTGCCATAAGGTACTACATCAGGCGCACCTACGGTCGCATTTGCACTTAAACCAACACCTTGGCTCTCACCTTGGTTTTTAGTAAAAACAGCTAGTGTGTAGGGCGGTACAGTAAATGTGCCTTCGTTATCGCCTTGGGCAAAATTGGCGCTGGCCATGCTTGCATCAACACTGTTTTTTAATACGTCGTGTAATTCAAAACCCGCTGCAGTGGCAATAGTATGGCTAAGGGTTTGCTCGGTTGCGTTAATCATCACTACAAGCGCGTCAAATGCTGGGTCTAAGTCTGTGAGTCCTTCGCCATCATCAATGCTCATTACAATTAAGCCATGTTGCTGCGCTTTACCTACGTTATGAAAACCCACTCGCTCAATGACATCTTGCTCTGTGGTTAATCTAAATAGTGGGCTGCTGCTACGTATTTGTAAAAACTCGTTAAATACATCACCTGCATAGGCTATGTCTTGCGGCATTGCCTGTGCATCTGGATTAGCAGAGATAGGCATAATTTCAGACCATTTTTCTTGGTTTTTCTCTGCGTTTGGTAAACCAATGTTCCAGTTATTATTCTCTTTGGTTAAATCAACAGCATTAAACCAATCACCGGCATTATAGCTATCACGATCCATTGACTTAGAACGCAGTAAATCAGCGCCCAATTGCATAAAAGGAATGCCTTGGCTCATAAGTGGAATAGACAATGCCATGTTGTGCGCGCGCACACGTTGCTCAATACTCATGCTTGATGCATGTTTGTATTGCAACTGATCCCACAGTGTTTCGTTATCGTGTTTTGATACGTAATGAATGCTATCCGCTGGGTCTAGTGCATACGCTGTTGGCTGAGTATTCCAAGTAAAGCTATTGCCCTTAGATGAGTTACCTTTAAAGTCTTTTAAAATGTAATTTTGTAAGTTGCCCGCCAGCGACAAACGTAAAGTATCTTGCTCTGCTAAATTGCCATCTGTCGGGTTATTGCTAAACATTGCACCACCACGCACGGCTTCACGAATACGGTCGTTAAATGTACCCACCTCTGAGCCTGCCATATCAGCCTGTTTAGCTTGTGTGAATAAACGGTTGTTAGCTACTTCACCAAAATCCCAGCCTTCACCGTAAAAATAGTTATCTGGGTCAACTGCTTGCACGGCTTCACGCGCAGCTAATATTGATGATTTTGGCATATGCCCCATTACATCAAATCTAAAACTGTCGTAGCCAAATTCACGCGCTAAAATAACCAATGAATCAGTAACAAACTTATCCATCATTACATGCTCTGTAGCTGTATTTTCACAACACGTTGAGCGCTCTATTTCACCACTTACTTCGTTATAACGGTGGTAATAACCCGGTACTAGCTTATCAAATACCGACTTGTCCCAAATACCCGATGATGTTGTGTGGTTATAAACCACATCCAGTACAACACGAAGTCCTACTTCTTGCAGTGATTGCACCATGGCGCGGGTTTCTTTAACGCGGGTAATGCCCTCTGGACTTGAGGCATACGAGCCTTCAGGCGCTATAAAGTAATGCGGATCGTAACCCCAGTTAAAGCCGTCTAAATCACGCATCGCACTGGCTAATGCTTGTGCATCGTCTGAGCCAGGGAGGTAACTTTGCATAATATCGACAATCGTGCTGTTTTTATCTTCGATTTTACATGCATCAGCTTCATCGTTAATACGCTCACATAATTTACCTAAGGTGTCTGTAATTTCCACACGCTGCGAGGCATCCTCTTCAATAGTGCCAATATCAGTCACTGGCAGTAAATGAAAGTGTGTTAAGCCTTTATCTGCTAATTGCTTAAGGTGCTGCATTGGCACGCTTTCAAGCTCAGTGAATGCAAGGTATTTACCGCGGTTTGCTTCGCTTACTGACTGATCACGCACACTAAAATCACGTACATGGCCTTCATAAATAACCGCATCTTCTGGGTTAGTAATAGTAGGCACGATACGCTCATCCCAGCCTTCTGGTTTAGTGTCATCATCGGCTAAATTAATCAGCTGGCTGTATAAACCATTGGTAGATACATTGAGTGAGTAAGGGTCTGTACTCCAAAGCGACTCTATTTGCTGAGTCAGTGGGTGGTAAACATCAAAATTAAAGCGGTAGTAGTGGCGGTCGTATTGCATATCTAAACTTGCTTGCCAAATACCTGTCTGTGTATTTAATGTCATTGGTATAGAGTGCACTTGTGTTTTTGCATCATCAAACACGTTTAGCACCATGTTATTAGCAGTGGGTGCCCACACAGTTACATCAATCGCGTTATTGCCATAAGTTACGCCAAGTACAGCTTCGTTAGCGTCGTCTTCGCCTTGTGTGTAAAGGGCATCGAGAGCTTTAGCGGTTTGTACATAGCTTGCTTCTAGCAGCTTACCTTCACTATCGTAACCGGCAATAACAAGCTGCGATTTTATAAGTGCTTTAGCCGTGTTTGTATCCCAACTTCCTTCGTAAGCGTTCCAAGTGGTTAAATGCGGTACTTTTGCCGCTTGCTCATCAGTTAAACTGCTTGATTGCAGCGTAACAGTATCGCCGTTTAAACCAGTATCAATATCCACTTCAAGCTGAGCCGTAGCTGATGAATGCAACTTAATTAGGCTTGTAAGCTCGTTACTTGGTTTATATAAAATAGTATTTAAATCAATCCAATGCGCTGAAGCACCTGTTATAGCAACGGCGCGTTCGCCCAAACTTAAAATAGGATACTCAAACACCGAAGGCTCACCATGAATGGTAAAGTTCATACGTTGAAAGGTTTCATCGTCTTGCATCAGCGGCATAGTTAAATCCACATCACCAAACGCTTTACCTGACCCTTCTGTACCAATATGAATAATAAAATTGGCACATTCGTTATAACCCTCTTTAAGATTAATTATCCAATACGCACCATAGTTAGGGTCAATACCATCGTATTCATGGCCGTTAGCCCAATCGCTGGTATCAAATGGCGGTGCATAAGCATCGCATATCTCGTTATTCCACGAATGTAATCGGTAGCCTTCGTAGTTATCATCGGCTAAGCGGTTATAAAATAAAACCGCCTCTCCTTCCCCTGCAAATACCACAGGGTCTGGCAGGGTTGGGTCGGCGCCAACCACACAGCTTTCGTTATTTTCATCAGGTATTGTCGGTGCAGGGCACGATATAGGTTCGGGATCGACACATTGCGAGCCTGCTTCGTTAGGGACTTGTGGCACATTACAGGTAAGTAATGGTTCACCAGATTCAACATCATCTGTTCCACCACACGCTGCTAATAGCATTAACGCTAACGTTATTAGCAAATATTTAGGCATAGTTATAATTTTCATTTTTAAACGCTCCGTTTGCTAATTAATGACTGTATGTAAAACCAAGGTAGAACTGACGACCAAAGTACTGAGTCGTCCCTGTTCGTTGCTCTGAGCCAAAGTAACTTTGGGTTGGTTCATCGGTTAAGTTATTAACTTGCAAAAGCATGGTTAGCGAGTCGCTAAAGCGATAAGAGGTTTGAAAGTCGACTACGGTTTCGGCATCAAAATTAACTACTTGCTCGTTAATGGCAACCTGCTCTGATACAAATTCATCGCGGTAACGCACATTAAGCCGGGTTTCAAAATCGTCTAAAGCATAAAACACTGTGGCATTAAGCACGTTATTAGACAGCCCAGGTAAAGATTGCGCTAATGTATCGCCCCCTAAACTGGTAATCGATTCAATTTCACTTTCGGTGTATGAGTAACTTGCGTTAGCGCCTAAGCCATTAAATGGCGAAGGTAAAAAGATAAACACTTGCGTATACGCAAGCTCTAGCCCTCTAATGTAGCCACCTTCACCGTTATTAACTGCCGTGGTGTAAATACCGTTAGTTGTGGCAACTTGCTCGCCACTGACAGGGTCTTCTATAAAGTCAGGTACATTAAAGCCATTACCTTTAAAGTCGAAGTTTTCGATTGATAAGATTTCAACAAACGAGTCTATATTTTTATAAAATAACGCCGCAGCAACAGTGCCGTTACCTTCTTCAAAATAATATTCGTAAGATAAGTCGTACTGGTCGGCATAAAAGGGTTTTAAAAATGGGTTGTTATTACTTGAACCGTTAATAACACCATCGTCACTTACGTTTGCGCTGGCATCGCCCGCTAAACGGTTAATTGGTGCACGCGACATAACTTTAGCCGCAGCAAAGCGTACAAGTGAATTGTCGTTAAGTTGCAGGTTTAAATTTAGCGAAGGCAGGTAATCTGTATATTTAGTGCCTAATACATTAGGCGCGTATAAATCATTTACAATGCCGTTCTCATCAACAATATTTTGCGCACCTAAGCGCGCATCGCCCGCTACATTTTCAAGTACGGTTGCTGATTGGTCGGTTTCGATACGGCGCACACCCACATTACCTGATAGGTCAAGGCCGGCAATTTGCGTGTTAATGTTTACCATAACGTACGCGGCTAGCACATCTTCAAACACCGAGCCGCTTTGTAACACTGACCACGAATAGTTCGTTGTATAACCTTGCGCGTCGTCTACACCATCGGCGTTGCCCCATGTTTGAACGGGTTTTGGCGTGCCATCTGGAAACCATGCGTTAAGTGCTTTGTCTAAATCAATGGCTAAATACGACGGGAAGTAACTAAACTCGCCCTGCCAGTCAACCACTGACGCCATATCGTCGGTTAAACGTAAAGGGGGTTGCGTTGCTGAAAACGCCCCGTCGTTACCGTACTCAAATACCGAGCGTTTACGGCTGTACTCTCTATCTGAGTAGCGCGCCCCAAACTCTACTGAGCTAAATATGTCGCTTTCTAGCTCGTATTTAAAGTCGAGCCTAAATGCAGTTACTTCATCTTCTGTTTGATCTGGGTAAATACCATATTTGCTGACCATTACACGGTCTATATCACTAAAGGCGGCCGCCTGATTAAACCCAACGTCAGGTAAATTTAAGCTGTTTAATTGATAGTTAATTGCTACGTTGTTATCAAATACTGGCGTTTCTGCATTGGCATCTTCTGCTACTAAGCTCCACAGTAAGCCATTTCTAAAATTACTTTTTGCGCGAGAAAGCGACACATCGGCATTTACGTTTAATCTATCGGTTACCTGCCAATCGGCATTAACGCCAAAGCTGTCTACTTCGTCAAAGTCTTGGTTGTCGTCGTTCACTATTTCAACGCGGGTATAACTTTGCGAAGTGCGGTTAACCGCTGCGCCTATTACGGCATTACCATCAAGCTGAGCGTTAGCATATGCAGCTGTTGGCCCGCCTAATTTAACCCTCAGACCGCGAGCAAATGACTCTTTATCAAAGCGCGATAAAAACGCATCACCTTTTAATTTAAAGTTATCTACCGGCGCCCACTCTATAGCTGCTAAATAACCATTACGGGTTTCTTCGCCGCCTAAATGCTGTAGCTCAAAGCCTTCGCTAATGTATTCGTTTTCTGGATTAGCTAAAGGGCCATTGGTGTCGTTAGCTGCGCCATCAACGTCTTTTGTGTCGTTGTACGCAAGGCCAATAAACTGCGTTGCTACACTTGGCTGAAACAAACGCGCATAGCCCAGCGCTACGCCTAACGTGTCGTCTAGGTATTTGCCTTGATACGAAAAACTAATTCGGTCGCCAAATTCAGTGGCATCCGATACCTCTGAGGCGCGGTCGTTATACATACCGCGCACATTAGCTACAAATTTATGCGTTTGATCATTATTAAGTGGACTGGCGGTTTCAAGCTCTACCGTACCGGCCACGCCACCTTCAATAAGCGATGCCTTTGGCGATTTGTATACTGCCGCAGAGCTAATTAATTCTGACGGATATTGGTCAAACTCAATACTGCGGCTGCCACTTGTAGATACTTGCTCGCGGCCATTAAGTGTTGAAAATACAAACCCGCCCGACAGCCCGCGTATATTAATTTGCGCCGCTTGCCCACCCGTTCGCACCGCTGAAATACCAGGTAATCGTGTAAGTGCATCGGCCATTGAAATATCAGGCAGTGCCCCTAAATCATCGGCAGAAATTTGTTCTGACACCGTATCGCTAAAACGCTTTTGATTTAAAGATTGAATTAAACTGCGGCTAAAGCCTCGCACTTCAATAATTTCTAAATCTTCAGCTTGTGTGCTGGGTGATTGATTTGTTGAGTCTTCGTTTGCAGCCAATGCACTATTAGCGGCAAATAAAGCCAGCATAAGTGCACTTAGTTTAAACTTGTCCATGTGTGTGAACCTTTGAGTTATTGTTGTCAGGTGTTGCTGTGTTGTTTAAAACACAACCAACAGATTGTAACTAAAAGGTAAAATTAATGTGATGAATACGTATGCAGGGCATGAGGGTTAGGCTGCAGGGGCATGTAGGCTCGCGCCCCTGCATCGGGAACGCGATTTAAAGGCTTAGCACCACTTTTATCGCAAGGGCAATAAATACGACTCCCAGTATTTTATCAAGCCACGGACTTTGCTTGGTAAAGCCAAAGCGATTTTTTGAAACCTCTGTCAGCAACGCCACCAGCAAATACCAGCCGGTATCAATTACAAACACGGTTAAACACATAATTATACCCACGTTTAAAGTAAGTAGCTGAGGATCAATAAACTGCGAGAACAAAGCTAAAAAGAAAATAGCGAGCTTGGGGTTCAAAAAGGCAATAGCAAAACCATCTTGTAAAGCTTGGCCAGCACTTACTTCACTTTTTTGTACTTCAAGTTCGTTATTGCTGGGTTTTGCTAGCAATATTTTTATACCTAAATACGCCAAATAGGCTGCGCCTAAATACACCAGTATTTGATAAACAGTCGGAAACTGCATCATTAAAGCGCCTAGCCCTAATAACGATGCACCTGCGTATAACCCAACACCAGTACCATGGCTGAGCGCGGCAAGCATTCCGTTTTTCATACTGCCGTTAAGTGAGTGCTTTAAAACCACCGCTAAACTTGGCCCTGGCGACATTGCGCCCATCATACAAATAGCCGCTAGGCTTAACCATACTGTAAATGTCATTTAAAGCTCGTCAATTTCAATAAGTAATGTATAACCGTGCACTTGGCCATAAAAACCTGTCAATGGCACTGCGTTTATTACTTTCCAGCCATCTTGATTTAATTCCTGTATGCGGTCATTCAATGCGGCTATATCTACGCCACCCAAAAAACGGGTCTTTCTAAATTCGATTACTTTTTGCATTTTAATCCTTGTGTAGCTTATACCTATTCGCTTATTTAAGTGATCTTTTTTGAGGACGGAAAAACGTGTTGATAGCTAGGCAAAAAATTCGCTATTTAGTTGTTCTAAATTAGAATTTTTTAACGCAGGTAGCGACACGTTTAGGCCCGCAAAATGATTAAGTAATATTGCGGATTGGTATTATAAGGTGTATTCAAAATCGTAGTAGTGAATCCCTTGCTCAATACGTATTTTCATACTGCCCGTTAACCCTTCTAGCTCATGAGTGCCTGAATCGGGAATTACATTTAAAATTAGGCTGTCTTGGCCTTTATCCATAGTACCAAAATGCTGTAATACAAAGCTGCCTTGCTTACCTTCAAGCTCGCCTATTACTTGCTCTATGGCAACATAACCGGCACTGCCTTGTGTAGGAGTCATGGCGCTTAACATTTCGCCTTGGCTGGTGGCATTTAAGCTGCCTTTAAATGTTTTATCTATCGACATACGCCCTAAATTAACGCCGTTTTGGCCGCTTGCGTAGCCTTCTATTGGGGCCAGATTTACATTAAATTCTCCACTTACGGTTGCAGTAGTCATAACGTTTCCTTATTGATGCTAATGTTTAAAAGTATTGATTTTTATTATCTTAGTGCCATATCTATACCTTAACCTTTAAAAAGAATCCACTATGTCAAAAACAAGTCCTAAGCCCGAAAAAGCCGCCTTTAGTAGTTTATTACCTATTTTTGCGTTTATTAAACCGTATAAATGGATGGTAGTGGCCGCACTTGGCGCCCTTTTAGTCACCGCTGGTGTTAACTTATCATTGGGCCAAGGGGTTAAGTTTGTCATAGATCATGGCTTTATTGCTGGCTCCCAAGCGCAGCTACAACAAGCTGTATTAGTGCTTATTGGTTTAATTAGTTTATTGGCCGTGGGCACCTTTAGCCGCTTTTATTTAATGTCGTGGATTGGCGAACGAGTTAGTAACGATATTCGCAAAGCGGTGTTTAATCGCATTGTTACCTTGCACCCAAGTTACTTTGAAGAAAACCGCAGTGGCGAGCTTATGTCGCGTTTAACAACCGACACCACCTTGCTGCAATCGATTATTGGCTCTTCCTTTTCTATGGCGCTGCGCAGTGCATTAATGTTAGTGGGTGGCTTGGTAATGCTATTAGTGACTAACTTAAAGCTTACGCTCGTAGTGGTTGCGTGTGTGCCGCTGGTATTAGTGCCGATGATGGTATTTGGCAAAAAGGTTCGCAAACTTGCAAGTTCTAGCCAAGATGCAATAGCCGATATAAGCACCTATGCCGGCGAGATCATTCAAAATATTAAAGTAGTACAAAGCTATAGCCACGAACAGCGTGAACAACACGCCTTTGCACTTGAAACCGAAAAAGCCTTTAACGTTGCCAAAAGCCGTATTAAACAGCGCTCTTTTTTAATTGCTGCGGTAATATTTTTAACCTTTAGTGCGATTAGCGTAATGCTCTGGGTAGGCGGTAGTGACGTATTAGCAGGCACCATGACAGGTGGCGAGCTAGGTGCATTTGTGTTTTACGCCATTATGGTGGCCATGTCGGTGGCTACCGTAGCCGAGGTTTACGGCGAGCTACAACGAGCTGCTGGGGCGGCAGCGCGCCTACTTGAATTACTGGCCGTTAAAAGTGAAATAGAAAACCCTGTCACTCCACAAGACGAAAAGCTATTAATAAAGACTGACAGCCCCGCCATTGCACTTGAAAATATTAGCTTTAACTACCCATCTCGCCCCGATGTAAGCGCACTTAACAAAATAAGTTTAACAATAGAGCAAGGTAAAACAGTGGCTATTGTAGGCCCCTCTGGCGCAGGTAAAACGACGTTATTTGAATTACTACAGCGCTTTTACGACCCTGCTCGCGGCGCAATTAAGTTTCATGATGTAAATATTAAAGACATATCGCTTACCACCCTGAGGGACAAAATGGGCATGGTGGCACAAAACCCTATTTTATTTAGCTCAGATGTAATGCATAACATTCGCTACGGCAACCCAAACGCCACTGACGAGCAAGTATATGCGGCCGCAAAACATGCTCATGCCGATGAATTTATTCAGCAATTACCGCAAGGTTATAACAGCTTTTTAGGTGAGCAAGGCGTAAGGCTATCGGGTGGTCAAAAGCAGCGTATTGTATTGGCACGCGCTATTTTAAAAGACCCAGAAATACTGCTTTTAGATGAAGCCACCAGTGCACTCGATGCGCAAAGTGAGCACCACGTACAAGCCGCGCTTGAGCATTTAATGCAAAATAGAACAACGTTAATTATTGCCCATAGGCTGGCAACGGTTAAACATGCCGATGTGATTGTAGTAATGGAAAATGGGGAAATAAGAGCAACAGGGAGCCACCAGCAATTGCTAGCAAGCTCCCCTTTGTATCAGCGTCTTTGTGAATTGCAGTTCAACAAAAACTAACCTTCTGTGTTTGGCACTATTTGAATTTCTACACGGCGGTTTTGAGCTCGGCCGTTAGCGCTATCGTTAGTGGCTATTGGGCGGGTTTCGCCGTAGCCTGTAGTGCTAATACGTGCAGCCATAATTTGCTGGTTCACTAAGTAATTTTTAACGCTTTGCGCGCGCTCACGCGATAGGTTCATATTGTAGCTGTCTTTACCTGTGCTATCTGTGTGACCTTCCACGCTTAGGTAGGTTTTTTCGTATTTGTTCATTACTTTAGCAATGGCGTTTAGAGTATCGTTAAAACCTGATGAAATATAAGATTGGTCTGTCGCAAAGGTAATATTAGATGGCATAACTAAACGTAAGTTATCGCCCTCACGTACAACTTCAACCCCTGAGCCTGCTAGCTCATCACGAAACGCTTCTTCTTGCTTATCCATGTAATCACCTACAGCAGCACCCGCTAGTGCGCCAATAGCTGCACCAATAAAAATGCGCTTGTCTTTATGATTACCCGTTGCTTTACCTAATACGCCACCTGCGGCTGCACCAATTGCAGCGCCCTTGCCTGTATTGTTCATTTCGCAACCACTTAGTAATACAGCTACTACGGTTACGCTTAAAAGTGATTTAGTTAAAGTCATGTGATGTCCTATTCATTAAGAATTATAAAGCGAGTATGCAAATACATGTATGAACAAACTATGAAGAGCATGTTAAAAGCAGTTCGCTTTATACCAATCCACTTAATTAAGTGGATTGGTATTATTTGTAGATTACGAATTAATGTATGCATTTAATAAAAGTGTCATACTCCTTTGTGACAATTTAATGAACTTTAAAAAAGGATATGAGCTCAATGTTAGTCGCTATTTTTAGACAGTTTTTTTTACTTGGCTGCATGAGTTTTGGTGGCCCTGCTGCCCATTTAGGCTATTTTAAACGCCACTTTGTAGACACACTAAACTGGTTAAGCGATACCCGCTACGCGCAGCTCATTAGTTTAAGCCAAGCGCTGCCCGGGCCTGGTTCAAGCCAAGTGGGCTTTGCAATTGGTGTGGAGCGGGCGGGGGTTATTGGTGGCATTACCGCATTTATCGCTTTTACCTTACCGTCTTTTTTGATTATGTTGTTATTAGCGGTAAGCGCGCATCAGTTTGATGCTGTTTACTTTGCTATTATTGCGGGCTTAAAACTGTTTGCGGTTGTTATTGTGGCCGATGCAACACTCACTATGGCAAAAAGCTTTTGTACCAGCGCTGCGCTCAAGCTTATCGCAGTAATGAGTACCTTGGCTTTATTACTATTTCCTTTACTTGGCACGCAAATAGCTATTTTAGTGAGTGCCGCTGCTATAGGCGCAATTTGGCCTCTGTTACAGCTCAACACCCATACTGAGCCTAAAGCAGATACCAAAAGCGCGTTTAGGTGGCTCCCTTTAGGCTTATTTGTATTACTACTCGCTGTTAGCTTTATACCTTTAGGTGATGACCTTGCTTTGTTTGCTCCTTTTTACCAAGCGGGCGCTATGGTGTTTGGAGGCGGGCATGTGGTATTGCCTGTATTGCAAGCTGGCGTACCGGCGCTAAGTAACGATCAATTTTTAAGTGCGTATGCCAGTGCTCAAGCTATCCCTGGCCCCATGTTTACAATAGCTACTTACTTAGGCGCGCAACTCACTTCAGAGCAACCCTTAATAGGGGCCATAGCTGCAACCCTACTTATTTTTACACCGGGTTTTTTATTAATGCTGGCGTTTCAAAAAAGCTGGTTAAACCTGGCAAGTAAACCTCGCTTTGCAAGCTCTATTGCGGCGCTTAACGCTGCCGTAGTTGGCTTTTTAGCGGCGGCTTTGTACTCACCTATTTGGACATCAGCCGTTCACAACCTATGGCAGGTTGCACTGGTTATTGCCGCTTTTGCATGGCTAAGAATGAAAAAGCCACCTATTTGGTGGCTATTAGCTTTATTTATTAGTGTGGGCCTTGTTCAGCACTATTTGCCATTACTTTAAAGGTCGGCTTATCGGTTTGCTGTGCATTAGGCGGGCTTAATTGCCCGCTAACACTTTGATACGCTCTAAGGCCAAATACTGGCAACACTGCCAATAAGTGATCCATAATTTCGGCTTGTAAATGCTCGTAAGATATCCAGCGTTTGTCTTCACTAAAGCAATAAAACTCAATCGGTAAGCCGTGGTTCATTGGTTGTAGCTCACGCACCATGAGCGTCAGTGAGGTATTTATTCTGTTATGCTGCTTTAAATAGCCCTCAGCGTAGCGGCGGAACAAGCCTAAGTTAGAGACCGGATCAGGCAACGAGGCAACACGTATATATTCGTGCAGTGGTATAGCTGCATCTATTTGTTTTCTAAATTCGTCACTTACTAAGCATATGCTGTGCATATCAATATTAAGCGAGCGCTTAATACGTCGGCCGCCAGACTCTTGCATTCCTCGCCAGTTTTTGAACGACCCTGCTACCAGCATATAAGTAGGAATAGTCGTAATGGTGTTATCCCAGTTACGCACTTTTACGGTGTTTAGCCCTAAGTCTATTACTTCACCGTCGGCGCCGTAGTTTTCTACTTGAATCCAATCGCCGTAAGTAACTAATCGGTTTGCCGCAATTTGAATACTGGCTACAAAGCCTAAAATAGTGTCTTTAAAAACCAATAAAGTAACAGCGGCTATCGCACCAAAACCCGACAAAATATAGGTAGGCGATTTTTCAAGCACAATGCTGACTATTAAAATTGCACACACAATAAAGGTGATCAGCTTAACAACTTGTAATAAGCCCTGAATTGGCACTTCGCGGGCAAAATCTAGCTGGTTATAAATAGCGCCGGCAATGCTTACAATGCTGCTAAAAATAAAGCCTACATGAATAATTAATATACCTTGGCCAATGGTTTTTAGTATTTCGGCACTGAGCTCATTAACAGGATAAACGCTGTCGAAGGTTGCTAAAAAAAGCACGCTACATAACATACCGGCTATGCGCTTATTAAGTTTTGTGAGCAACGGAAAAAGTAACCCTATGCGCTCTGGAGATAACTTAGTCACCACTTTTTGAATGCCTGGCAGCATTAATCGGCGTGTAAATAAATACACCACTAACAACGAAAACACACCAATAGAGGCTGCAGTAATTGCACTTAAAAAATCTGCGTCGGGTACTTTTTCAAACCAAGGAGCGATTAGCTCCTGCAGGTGGGTATTGGTCATAGTGTTTCTATTTCCTTACAAATGGGTGGCTCAGGTAAATCATGTTGGGCATAAATGCTGGCAAGTTGCGCGTCTTTAGCAACCCATAGCTCATTAACGTACTTTTGAAAGTGGCTTCTAAATGCTTTGTCGTGTTGGTAACTACCTAACATTTGCTGGTTTATAGCAACTACGTCAATAGAAACATAAATTGAATCAAGCTCGCCCTTTAAAATATTACGACAAACATGGCTTGTGCTGCCGCTGTACACCACACTGGTATTTAGCATGGCGTCAAATTGCTCGCCAAGTACCTCAAGTGCAAAGGCAATCCCGCCCGCTTTGGGCTTGAGTAAATGTTTAAACGGGCTTTGCTGGCTTGCATGCTTTGCGTGCGTGTAGCGGGTGCCTTCAACAAAATTAATTATGGTGGTGGGATTATTCCTAAAATTACGACAGCTTTGCTTGGTACGCTCAACATCTAGCCCTTTAAGCTTGGGGTTTTTAGCAAGCTGCGCTTTAGTTACGCGCTTCATAAAAGGCATGCCCATAGCCCATGCGCCAGAGCCAATAAATGGCACATACTTTAATTCGTCTTTTAAAAAAAACTTTGGCGCTGGTAATACATTAATTGAGCTAAGTACCACAATATCTAACCAGCTCATGTGGTTACAAATTAGTAAGTACCAACTTTTTGAATTTATATCGCCGTTTATGTTTACTTTTATGTTGGCGCAGCCCAGCCACAAGCCAAACCGATTGCCGTTACACCAGCCTCGGTACACGCTATGCAGTATGGTGTCAATTATAGAAAAAGGCAGGACAAGCTTTATTAACCCTAGCATTAATACTAAGGTGCCAAAAATGATTACATTTGAAAAAATCACGCAGCCTACAATTAAGCCATTGAGCCAATTTGGTAACCACTTTTTTAGCATAATTGTAAGCCCATTTTTTATTACCTTATTATTTATGGTTTTGTTCGAGCTGCAAAAGCGTGTGCTCTTTTTCTTCCCATAAACGGTTTAATTCACTTTGAAAGCCGACTCTAAACTCAGAGTCGCCAGTGTAATCACCAATCAACTCCTCGCTTACTGGGCGAATGTCTACATGCACATTAATTTGCTTCACTTTGCCGCCGGCAAAGTCCATAAACGTAGGGATGCCATCGGGGTAATGAATGGTCACATTAACCACTTTAGAGATTTGCTCACCCATGGCTTGCATTACGAATGCGATCCCGCCTGCTTTTGGCTTTAATAAATGCGGAAAAGGGCTATTTTGGCGAGCATGTTTTTGCGTAGTAAAACGTGTACCTTCTACAAAGTTAACAATGCTTACTGGCATTTCTTTAAATTTTTCGCAGGCTTTGCGGGTTGTTTCTATGTCTTTGCCACGTAGCTTTGGGTTCTTTTTTAGCTGTGCTTTACTGGTACGGGTCATAAATGGAAAGTCGAGCGCCCACCAGCACACACCTAAAATTGGCACGTAAATAAGCTCTTTTTTTAAAAAAAAGTTTAAAAAAGGTATTTTTCGATTAAATACACGCTGCAGCACTAATATATCTACCCAGCTTTGATGATTAGCAATTACTAAGTACCAGTCTTTTAATTTGGTTTCTTCAAGGCCGGTAACGTTTATTTTTGTTGGCGTGAATAAGCGTTGGTTAATGCTATTAACCGACACCCAAATAGTGGCACACTGTTTAGCAACCCAGCTTAAAAGCTTTTGCATAGGCTTGATAGGGATTAATTTTAATAGCCCACAAACAAAAATAGGCACAAACCAAATAAGTGTGTTTATTGTATAAAGCATAATACTTAATACACTGCGGATTACTGACATTTATTTACTTTCCTTTAAACAATGCGCGCCAAACAGCGACGCTTTTAATTCTGAGAGTGTACGGTTAATCTTCGAAGTAAGTATAACCTTCAAGCCCGGCATTAAGCTCGGCTAAATACCCTGCTTTACACTGCTCAGACACTGCTAGCTTGTTGACCAATAATTCAAAGTTTTGTGCCAAAATGGCGCTATCATAGTCAACAAACTTTAATACATCCTTAACGCTATCACCTTTAATGGCATTGGTTAATACATAACCGTCGTCATTAAGCTCTACATGCACTGAGTCGGTGTCGCCAAATAAGTTATGTAAATCACCTAAAATTTCTTGGTAAGCCCCCACCATAAACATGGCTATATGGTATTGCTCGCCATGTTGGTACTCAGGTATAGGTAAACTGGTTTCTATGCCCGCGCCTTCTACGTACTCACGAATTTGCCCATCAGAGTCACAGGTAATATCTTGAATAATAGCGCGCTGGGTAAGCGGTTTATCTAAATTTTCGATTGGCATCACCGGAAATAACTGCTCAATGCCCCATACATCAGGTAACGACTGAAACAGTGAAAAGTTAACAAATAGCTTATCGGCTAGCTTTTCGTGTAAATCGTCAAGTACCTCACGGTGCGCACGCGCGTTATTGCTAAGTGATGCGCGTACTCGGTGCAAAATAGTAAAGTATAATTGCTCTATTTTCGCCCACTCTAGCATGCTTACTAACCCATGCACGTATTGGTCGTGCGCTTCGCTAAATAAGTGCATCGCATCGTGGTAAATCTCTAGCGCCATACGCGGGTTTAAACGCTGTAAACACTGCCACATTTCATCAAGCACTAGCGCACTGTTTTTAAGTGGCGGTTCTGGATTTGGATGATTTGGCGCTTTTTCTACGTCTATTACATCGGTAATTAACACCGCGTGGTGCGCTGTTAAAGCACGCCCTGATTCGGTGATAATGGCTGGGTGCGTAAGTTGATGTTGGTCACACACCTCAGCAAAAGCATTAACCACATTACGTGCGTATTCTTCAACGGTATAGTTCATCGAGCAAGCACTGCGTGAGCCTGAGCCTTCGTAGTCAACCCCTAAGCCACCGCCTACATCAACGGTATTAAGCGGCACTCCTAGCTGGGTAAGTTCAGCAAAGTGGCGCGCGCATTCTCGCAGGGCGCGGTGTATGTCGCGTATGTTGGCAATTTGAGAGCCAATATGAAAATGCACCATTTGCATTAAATGTAATTTATTATGCTTTTTAAGCACCTCAACAGCACTAAGTACTTGGCCTGCAGTTAAGCCAAATTTGCCTTTTTCGCCGCCGGTATTTTGCCACTTACCTTTGCCTACTGAGTTTAAGCGAATACGTATACCAATGGCAGGCTCTATGCCTAGGTTATTTATTTCTTCAAGTAAGGTCGTCAGCTCTGAGAGTTTTTCGACGACTATTTTAACGCTGTGCCCCATGGCTTGACCAATACAGGCTAAACGTAAAAACTCACTGTCTTTATAGCCATTGCACACAATAGTAATGGGTTTATCGGCTACCCCTAAAATTGCCATAAGCTCAGGCTTTGAACCGGCCTCTAGGCCAACTAAACCACTTGGGTGCGCCAATAATTTACTGACCACCGAGCGTTGCTGATTAACTTTTATAGGATATACACACGTGTACTTGCCTTGGTACTCGCGGCTGCTGCACGCTAAGGTAAATGCATGGGTGAGTGTATCTACTCTATTTTTTAAAATATCGGTAAAGCGCACCAACACCGGCAATGTTAAACCTTGCTGCTTAAATTGCTCTGTGAGCTGCGTTAAAGAAATCGCATTTTTAGATTGGTCACCATCTGGGTAGGCAACCAGCTCGCCTTGTGCGTTAATATCAAAATAGCCATCGCTCCAATGAGCAACATTATATGTAGCGCGTGCTGTTTCTAAACCCCAAGTCATGGCAACTCTTCTTTAATCAATTAGCTATAAAGGCGCATTTTAATACGTCACTACCCCCTACGCTAACAAAAATTGAACTTTAACTCGATACTGGCTAACTTTATTGGCAAAGCAGTTAAAATTTCATTGAGCAAAACGCGAAGCACTGGCAGAATTGCCCCTTTTTCATACTCAACTTAAAAAGTGTAAAAGCAACTATGGCAAATTTAGATCAAAGTAAGTGGTTTACAGAAATTAGCGACCGCGATGGCAGCGCATTTTCATTACGTATCAACAAAAAGTTGGATGAAAAACAGTCTCCTTTTCAAAAGGTAGAAATGTTCGAAACCACAGACTTTGGTAATTTAATGATCATCGATGGCTGTACTATGGTAACTACCCGCGAAAACTTTTTTTACCATGAGATGATTAGCCACCCTGCACTTTTAGCGCACCCAAATCCTAAAAACGTGGTAATTATTGGCGGTGGCGATTGCGGTACATTACGTGAAGTTTTAAAACACCCAGGTGTAGAAACCGTAACGCAAATAGATATAGACGAAGTAGTCACGCAAATGTCGTTAAAATACTTCCCAGAGCTTTGTGAGTCTAACAACGATGCACGCGCAACTGTTATGTTTGATGATGGTATTAAATACATGCGTGACGCTGCGGGCGAGTCTATTGATGTTGTTATTGTTGATGGTACAGACCCAGTAGGCCCAGGCGAGGGATTATTTAACCACGCGTTTTACACTAGCTGCTTAAATGCATTACGCCCTGGTGGTATTTTAGTGCAGCAAAGCGAATCGCCATTAATGCATATGCCACTGCTAGTAGAAATGCGCGAGGCCATGCTAAGTGTGGGCTTTAACGACTTACAAACACTGCCATTTCCACAGCCAATTTACCCAAGCGGTTTATGGTCAGTAACGCTTGCTCGTAAATCACAAGCATTTAATGGCTTTAGAGAAGCCGATGCCGAGCAAGTTGCCCAGCAAAGCGAATACTACAACAGCGGTATTCATCACGGCGCACTTGCTACACCAAACTTTATGAAACGCGCATTTGATAAAAAATAATTCACACTTTTTTTGAAACTAAAAGGGAGCTTTAAAAGCTCCCTTTTTTAAAATCTATTTTTTACAAGTGCCACAGTTAAAAGCGCCATTGAGCGTTAGCCATAAGTTGCTGCTGCGATATTCGCTGAGCAAACCCACTACCCGGCCTATTTTGTACAAAGCTATGCAGCGCCGAGCCTTCAACACCTATTTGTACCATATCGGTTAATTGGTAACGCCACGTAGCTGTTAAGCCTTCGCCGTGGCTGGCGTTAGGGTCAAACGCGGTGGTGTCATCGTCATCTACTTTAAAATAATCATACCTAAGCGATAACCTATGCTTACCCGCTTTATGGCTGAGCATTAAATAATAGCTATAAAAACGGTTATAAATAAGCTTATTAGCCCCCATTTCGGTTTTACCATCGAGTAGCTGGGCAATCAAACGGGTTTTACCTGTAAATTTATATAACCACGCTAAGCTGCTAAAGCGAGTATGCCAAGCATACTGCCCTGTTGTGCGATTAAAAATGCTGGGATCGGCGTTATTATCGTAATAATAAAACCTAAACTGCGAGCGTTTTAAATAATCCCAATGCACACCGGCATAGTAGCCAAAGCGGCCATCTACTTCTTCAAAAGGCAGCACTTGGTTAGCTTGCCAACGTAATTCGTCACTATTTAATGCCGCAATAGGTGCAAATTGTACACTTTCGTTAAATGTTGTTTGCCTGTCGTGCAGCGCAAAGCCGCGCCAAGATAGCAACGTCCCTGTTGGGTCGTTCCCTTTATAAATAGCAGCGCTCACACTAAAACTATGCTTAGAATTAAAACGTTTACCTGGGCGCTTAATGCTAAGCTCACCACCTATGGTGCGAAGCTCTTCGCCAAGCCAACTGTTTATGGCCGAATTAGTATAATTGTAAGGCGAGGTCCAGCCTATATCGGGGTTTTCTAGCGACATACTAGGGTAAAACCCACCAAGCTTTACATGCCATTTATAACGGCTGTTTACTAACGGCTGATACTGTAAATACGCTTGGCTTAAACCTAATGTGGTGTTCGGCTCTTGATTAGCATTAACAACGGCATGTGCGCTCCAGGCGCTACTTAAATCGGCCTTAAAGTCTATAATTCCTTGCGATAACAAAATGCTATCACTGCTATCTCCATGGCGATATAAACCAATACCGCCATCTTGAAAGCTTTGTGTATCATCGCTTGCAACCGCACGTACCTGAATAAGCCCTTTAACCTGCGAAAAAGCCGGTAGGCTCATAAAAAGTAAGCCAAGTAATACTGTATTTTTGCGCTTAATAGTCATCAAATTCATCCGTAGCAAAGTCTATTTGCTCGGCTATGGCCTGCTTTACGGTGTAGTGTATAGGTGAATCGCTTACATTAACGCTGTGCGTTTCTACGTTGCTTATATCGCTAAAGCCAGAATGCCATACACTCATGCTGTATTGCCCATTAGGGGCAGTTAAATTAACCATACCGTTGTCGTCGGTAATTGCAAAAACGGTGCTATCAACCACCACAATATAGCCCAGCATCCAGTCATGAATATTACAGCCAAGCTCAACCACCCCAGTTTGATCAAACGTTATGGGCGCTTTAGGCTGCTCTTTGTAAAGTTTCAACTCAAAGGTTTTAGCTTTAGAAAACGAATAGACGTGGTGCATGATAGAGTCGGCATTAGGAAACTCTACCTTTGCATTTTGCGGAACAACTAACGTACGCGGCGTAAACTCGCGGTTTTGTTGACTCATTGCGTAGGTTTTACTTGCTTGATTGCCGGCCTGAATTGATGCCCCGCTTAGCCACACTACCGCATTTGCTAAAGGCTGATTATTGGCATTTTTTATAGTTATTGTTGTTGCTGCTGCGCAAGTACTCATACATAGCAGTAACACACTTAGTAAAGGTTTTATCATGGGGGCTAATCGCTATTATCAATTTGTTTACATTATAGACCGATTAAACCGTTAAATTCTTTCTATTTTTTAAAACATTGAATACGTATGTAGACAGTCGTATTAACAACTCACTGCCATTATCCTTAAAGGTCACCACCGACTCATCAAAGGACACACAATGAGAACATCCGCACTTTTACTACTGGCGTTTGCTGGCAATAGCTTTGCACAAACCGCTGTAGTTGAATCACCAAACTCACAAATAAAAGTGACTATTTCAGATGAAAATAGCACACCCAGCTACGCTATTAGCTTTAAAAACAAACCAGCCATAAACGCATCGCGCCTGGGTTTTGAATTTACAACCCAAGCTGCATTTAGCGATGGCTTTAAAATTACCCATGTTAAGCAGCAAAGCGTAAATACCCAGTGGCAACAACCTTGGGGCGAGCGACAAACGGTTACTGATAAACACAACGAAGTTGCGGTTACGTTTACAAAAAGCGAGCCTAACGCTGCAACCTACACAGTGCGCTTTAGAGCTTTTGATAGTGGCGTTGGGTTTAGATACGAAGTACCAAAACAAGCAGGCTTTGAGCAAACACACATTACCAAAGAGCTCACCGAATTTGCCATTAACAATAACAACAATGCCACCGCATGGTGGATACCCGCCCGCGGCTGGAACCGATACGAATACGTTTACAACACCACCGCATTAAATGACGTCCCCCTAGCACACACACCGTTTACCTTAAAAACCAATGACGGTACCCATATAAGCATTCATGAAGCAGCCTTAGTGGATTACGCAGGCATGGTACTTAATCAGCGTCGCCCAGGCACTTTTAATGCCGATTTAACACCGTGGTCAGATGGCATTGCCGTTAAAAAACAAGGTGCGTTTAATACCCCTTGGCGCACCATTCAAATTGCCGACAGCGCGGTAGGCTTAGTCAATTCAGACATAATATTAAATTTAAACGAGCCTAATAAACTAGGCGATGTGTCGTGGGTAAAACCTGGTAAATACGTGGGTATTTGGTGGGGCATGCATATAAACACGCAAACCTGGGGCAGCGGCGAAAAACACGGTGCCACTACACAAACCACTAAGTACTACATGGATTTTGCCGCAGAATATGGCTTTGATGGCGTACTAGTAGAAGGCTGGAACATAGGCTGGGATGGTGACTGGTTTTTTAATGGCGATGTATTTAGTTTTACACAACCCTACGACGACTTTGATATAGCGGCTCTTACTCAATACGGCAAACAAAAAGGCGTGCAGTTAATTGGCCACCACGAAACATCAGGTAATGTAAGTAACTACCGTGACCAAATGGAGGATGCCTTTGCCCTTTACGAAAAATCAAACGTAAGCCAAGTTAAAACGGGCTATGTAGCGGATGGCGGTAACATAAAACGCATAGACGAAAACGGCATTGCCCGTCATGAGTGGCACGACGGCCAATTTATGGTTAACGAGTACCTTTACAACGTAAAGCTGGCTGCTAAACATAAAATTAGTATTAACACCCACGAGCCAATAAAAGACACCGGCCTGCGCCGTACCTACCCAAACTGGATTGCGCGCGAAGGGGCACGCGGCCAAGAGTTTAATGCATGGGGCACGCCACCTAACCCACCAGAGCACATTCCTATGCTGGCGTTTACCCGTATGCTGGCAGGGCCTATGGACTTTACCCCTGGTATTTTTGATATGGGCTTTAATGGCTTAGGCGATGATACAAACCGCCCACAAACAACGCTTGCCAAGCAGCTTGCACTTTATGTTGTGCTGTATAGCCCAATTCAAATGGCCGCCGACTTACCTAAAAACTATTTAGCCAAGCCTGATGCATTTCAATTTATTCAAGACGTACCAACCGATTGGCAGCAAAGTATTGCGCTTGATGGCGAAGTGGGCGACTTTATTGTTTTTGCCCGTAAAGAGCGCAAACGCGATAAATACTCAGGAAACGATTGGTACTTAGGCGCCGTAACCGACGAAAAAGCCCGAACTATTGAGGTAAAACTCGACTTTTTAGAAAAGGGTAAAAAGTTTGAAGCGCACATATACCAAGACGGTAAAAACGCTGAATGGAAAAACAATCCGTACGATTTAGATATCGAAAAGCGCGTAGTTAGCGCAAATGACAAGCTAACTTTAAAACTAGCAACAAGTGGTGGTACAGCAATCCGCTTTAAAGCACTCTAAGTTTTAGCACTATTAACGTTATGGAAATAGCCAACTCTGCACAGCTTACTGTGCAGAGTTTTGTATTTTTATAGGTAAATAAATTTGTGCACTTAGGCCGCCTTCTGGGCGGTTTTCTAGCTTAACTTTACCATCGTGCATATCAATAATACGCTTAATAATGGCAAGGCCTAAACCACTCCCCTCACTACCACGCGCAGTGTCACCTTGTTTAAAAGGCTCAAACACCGATTCTAGTTCGCTTTCTGGTATACCGGGGCCGTTATCGTTTACCGCTATCACAACGTATTTTTTGTTTGAATTAAAGTAGCTTAATACTTCTATATCGCCGTCTGAATAGCGCAGCGCGTTTTCAATCATGTTAGTAATTACACGCTTAATAGCCACACTACTTAACGGAACAAGCCCTACGCTGGGGTTGCCTTTAAAGGTAATAACGCGTTGCTGTTTAAGCTCACAATTAACCACTTCAGTTACTAGCGCATTTATATCTTCGCAAGCAAGCTCATCTGTTTTGTGGTGGCGTAAATACTCAATAAATTGATCGATAATGCCGTTCATATCTTCAATATCGTAAATAATGCCTTCGCGAAGGTAGTCATCTTCATCGTTCATCATTTCGGTGGCAAGGCGGATACGAGTAAGCGGAGTGCGTAAATCGTGAGAAACACCGGCCATGAGTAAACGGCGGTCGTTTTCAAGAGCGGCAATACCGCGCGACATTTGGTTAAATGCACGGGTAACTTCTATTACTTCACTGGAGCCTTCTTCTTCAAGCTTACTACTAAAATCGCCCTTACCCACTTTCACGGCTGCTTGCTGCAACGCCTTTAATGGGCGGTTTAAGTGCCGAGCAAATAGCCAGCCGCCTAACACACTTAAAAAACCAATACTTGATAAGTAAAACGTTAAAAATTCAAGGTTATTTTCTTGATACCCGCTAAGCGGTACTTTTACCCAGTAACCGGGTGCTTGCGGCGCTTCTACCCAATAAATCAGCGGGTCGGTTTGACTAATACGCACCCGAGCAGAACCATTTAATTGCTCAGACATACTACGCGACAGCATCGAGTATTCTCGGGTTTGACCCAGCCCTTGGCGCATTGCCTCGCGCTGCGTCATCACTTCTATACCTGTAATTTCAAAAAACTTTTCAGACACTTCGTCGTTGATTTCTACGCCGTCTTCCCAGTCTATAAATACCGTTTTAATTTGCTTAGCGAGCATTAAATTTACTTGCTCTATGGTTGGTTTTACAACGTAAAAGCTCACCGTTACATACGACACTATTTGGTTAATTAGCAGTAAAGCGGCCACTAAAAATACAGTTTGGCCAAACGCACTACGCGGAAAAAATCCCATATAAACTACTTATCACCGTCAGGAACAAACACATAACCCAAACCCCATACAGTTTGAATATAGCGCGGATTGGCAGCATCTACTTCTATCATGCGGCGCAGTCGCGATACTTGCACATCAATACTGCGCTCAAGCGCACTGTAATCTCGCCCACGGGCTAGGTTCATTAGTTTATCGCGGCTCAGTGGCTCGCGCGGGTGCGATACAAGGGCTTTAAGTACGGCAAATTCACCACTGGTGAGCGAAATGGTTTTATCGCCCTCACTCATTTCGCGCGTGGCTAAATTAAGCGTAAATTGCCCAAAGGCTATTAAGTTTTCTTCCGCTGCGGGTGCGCCCGGCACTTCTTTGGCGCGGCGGCGTAAAATAGCTTTTATGCGAGCCAGTAATTCGCGCGGGTTAAACGGTTTCGGAATGTAGTCGTCTGCGCCTAGCTCAAGGCCTATAATACGGTCGACCTCATCACCTTTTGCTGTCAGCATCACAATAGGGATTTCGTTTTCTTTTTGGCGTAGCCGACGGCAAATAGATAAACCATCTTCGCCTGGTAGCATTAGATCAAGCACCATTAAGTGAAAGTTCTCTCGCTCAATGAGTCTATCCATTTGCTCTGAGTTTGCGGCGGTTCTAACAATAAAGCCTTGCTCTACTAAATAACGCTCTAGTAAGCTGCGCAGGCGCATATCGTCATCTACAACTAATACTTTTGTGGTTTCGTGTCCCATTGCGTGTTTCTTATTTTTATTTCCAATTAATAGTTAATATAAATGAAAAACTTAATAATCAAAATCTAATTGCGCGCTTAGATTGTTACTGAACATTTCAAAGTTATAATATTAGGGCGTGTTGACCTTTGCGGATTGAAATTTGTTCAATCTAGGGGCGATTAAATCGCGGCGCGAGGTTTGTAACCTAGTGGGCTAAGTAAAAACCGAG